>JAQCNK010000110.1 GCA_028275075.1 Haloarcula sp.
GCGGGAAAGCACTGCTTAATCGGCGAAAGTACCTGGCGCTCGGCGCGTCGGCGGTCGCCGTGGCGCTTGGCACCGGGACGGACCTGACGGGAACGGTCTCCGCACAGAGTGACACGTTCCAGACGGACTTTAGCGAGTACGCGCCATGACGGTCGAGAGTATCAAGGACTACGGCGCGGTCGAGAATCCGAACGACTCGGACTCCTCCGCGGCGGCGGCTAACCACCAGGCACTGCTCGACGCCGCGTCCGCCGCCGGGGCCAACGGGACCGTCTACATCCCCGAGGGCACCTACTACTGTGGCAACTCGGACTACGGAAATCTCACGCTCTTTGGCAGCCGGGAGCCGAGCGGAGTGAGCTTCACCGGCGACGGGCCGACGAAGTCCGTTGTTGGGCCGTCACAGTACCGCGGGGACAACAACTACTGGCTGTTCAACTACGACGACGGGGCTGACCACGGGAGTACGGTCAGCTTTGACAACTTACGGATCGACGGGCAGGGTCGAAATCTCTCACTGCAGCCCGATTACGGCCGGTCGGGCCGGCTGATCAACGCCGATGGCAACTCGGGGACGACACTCGAACTCCAGAACGTCCACCTCTACGACGCCTACACCGCTGCGGTAAAAAACGCCGGCTCGTTTGTCCTCGACATCGACCGGTGTACGTTCGAGCGGATCGGGGTGTCGAGCAGTGAGGATGCGGGGGTCGCCGGGCACGCGCTTGCCGATGGGGCTGGTGCGTCGAGTGACCCGGATGGGCTAGTGACGAACTCCGAGTTCTACCGGCTCGCGCGGACGGTCATCGACTACGCCGACGGTGGCGGTCTCGGGACTGTTCGTTTCGAGAACTGCTGGTGTAAAGGGGTCAACCTCGCGTTCGTGAAATCCGGCGCCGACGCCCGTGTCGAGCTTCAAAACGTCTACTCCGAGCACCGGACACAGTGGACGCAGGACCTCAACCGTGGGGACGGCCGACAGGAACTGAACGGCCGACACTTTGTTCAGAATCTCACAAACACCGGCGGCACCTTCGAGGTGGACGTACAAGATGTGCAGGTTGTGAACACGAACCGTCACGGTGTATTCAATTACAGTCAGGACGCGAGCGCGTCGAACGTCCTGCTGTCGGGTGACCGGGTCGCGTTTGACGGCATGAGTCGAGGAACCGAATCCGGCTACAACTCGGCGTTCGACGACGACGGCAGCCAAGGCGGGGCGCTCGAGTTCGACGTCACGGAGATGTCGGTCCACAACACCGGTGGCGGTGACGACCAGGTGTTCAATACGCCAAACGGGGCAGGCACGATTTCGACGCTACACCGGGGTAACAACAGCGGCCTCGGAACGAGCAACAGCGTCAGCATCGACACGGACGACACCGGGGGGTCACCGCTCTCGCCGACCGTTCCGTCACAGAGCGATGTCGGGGTGAACTCCGACACCGGGAGCTCGCCGACGGGCTCCTGGCAGACGCCGACAGACGGGGCGACCACGAGCGAAACCGTCACCGTCCAGGTCACCGCAAGCGACGCCGAGGACGGCGACGACGCCCTGGCTGTCGAGTACCGTGTGGACGGTGACACGTGGTCGACAGCGTCGTACAACTCGACCACGGGCTACTACGAGGACGGCTGGGACTCGAGAACGGTCACCGACGGAAGCCACCGTCTCGAGGCCCGTGCGACCGACTCCGACGGGGATAGCTCGACGGCCGCTGTCGACGTTACCGTCGACAACGAGACGACGCTTTCCGACGGGTGGACGCCACAGTGGTCGAGCGACCAAACCGACTGGAGTGTCGTCTCCGGCTCCACCTTCGAGGGCGAGTACGCCCTCGTGTTCGAGAACGACGCTGGAGACCGGACCCGGTACGCGCTCTCCTCCGACGACGTCGGGCAACCGGCCGACGTCGAGACACTCGACAAGTTCCGGGTCCAGGATATCCGGGACGAACAGTCGGGTGCTGCACACGCGCGGGTGTATCTCCGGGCCGGAGCGACGTCGGCCGGGGAGAACGGATATCTGCTCGACGTCGACCACACGGAGGGGCTGGACCAGCCAAACGCCTTCCGCATCGGAAAGTACACCGACGGCTACTTCCAGCAGCTGACGCGGTTTGGCACGCCGACCGAAGGAACGTTCTTCTACCGGCGGTTCAGAGCCGAGGGAACGACCCTGAAGGCGAAGGTGTGGCCGGCAGCCGAGAGCGAGCCCACAGGCTGGGACGTCGAGTTGACCGACACGGACAACGCCGAGGGCTGGGTCGGGCTCGGCTCATTCGACCCACAGCGGGTCGAGACCGACGTGTTCAGCGTCGCGACAGGCGGTGCAACGGCTTCGTTCGTGAATCTGGACAGCTCACCGACCGTCTCGTGGGTGACACCGTCGGACGCGGAGACGGTCAGTGACAGTGTCACGCTCCAGGTCGACGGGAGCGACGCCGAGGACGCCACAGGGTCACTCGCCGCCGAGTACCGCGTCGACGGGGGTTCGTGGTCGACGGCGTCGTACAGCTCGACGACGGGTTACTACGAGGCTGTGTGGGACACGACGACCGTCGCTGACGGCAGTCACACGCTCGACGCCCGTGTGACCGACTCCGCCGGGAACGCCAGTACGGCAGCGGTCTCCGTCACCGCCGACAACACCGCCGCGCCGACAGTCGACGGGCTCTCGCTGTCCGAGGTCGAGACGAGCGACTCGGACGCCGAGTTCGACGCCGACTGGCAGGTCGGCGACGGTGACGGCGACCTCGGCACGGTCGAGTTGGCGCTGGTCCAGGAGTCCGACGGGACGACAGAGGACTCGGCAACGGTCACCGTCAGCGGCGAGACGGCGGGTGCGAGTACCCGCCTCGTCGCCGCCGGCGACGACGGCTCCGGCAACAGTTACGCGGTCGAGCTCACGGTGACCGACGACGGCGGCAACACTGCGTCCGGCACCGCCTCGGCCGCCGAGACGGAGGAGGCTCAAAACAGCACACCGGTCATCAACCGGTTCAGCGTCTCCGAGGCCGGGCGGCCGGACCCCCACGCCGAGGTCACGGTGGTGTGGACGGTCTCGGACGCCGACAGTGACCTGGCCGCCCTCGATATCGACGTCGCAAACGCGACCGAGACGGTCAAGGGGGTTAGCTGGTCTCTGAGCGGCGACAGGGCCTCCGACACCGACTCCTTCCGCGTCAAAAACGGGGACGGAAAGACCTACGACGTCACACTCACCGTGACTGACGAGTCCGGGGCAACGGTCTCGGAGGTACAGTCGGTCACCGCGTAGGCGGCTGTTCTGGTTCGGCACCGCTTCGGGCGCGCCCGTCTGTGGGGACCCGGCCGCCGGCTTCGGGCCGGGCGCGACCCCGTACCGGTCGTATCTCGCCGGGCCACCGCGTCAGTCGATGTATCCCAGGTCGCGGAGGCGTTGGTTGGCCAGTTCGTCCTCGGCGCTGTCCGGGCCCGGGTCGGAGACGGGGGCCTCGGGGATACACTCCCGACGGGGGCCGTTGTTGGAGACGTGCCACGGCACCTTCACCAGCTCCTCGGCGTAGAGGCCCGGCGGGTGGCCGTACCCACGGACCGGAACCGGAAACAGCCGTTCACCGAGCATCTGCCCGTGGTCGGCTGTCACGACGGTCATCCCCTGTAGGTGACCGAGGAGGTCCTCGACCGTGGGTAACACCTCCTCGAGATTTTCCTCGAACGCCTCCCCGAGGACCCTGTCGGAGACGCCGAGGTCGCCGGTCGCGGCGTCCTCCCACTGGAAGTCGAGCCTGTCGAGGTCGAAGTGCTCTCGGCCGGTCGGCCCGATAAAGGGGTAGTGTGGCTGCATGAAGTGGACGAGCAGCCGTTTGTTCGGGAACTCCTCGGCGGCCTCCCGCGTCGCCTTCGCCATCGTCTCGGGGAGCACCGTCCGGTATCTGTCGTTCCACCCCTCGTCCTTCCAGACGTTGACGACGTCGTGGAACACCACGTCTACGTCGTCGCGGTGCCGGTGTAGCATCGGGCTCGCAGTGACGTAGACGGTATCAAGCAGCTCCTGGCCGTCGACGTTTGCCTGGAGGAACTCCGTTGTCGCCGACCCCCTCGACTGGACACTGCTCGTCTCTCCGGGGAGGTCCGCAACGCGGTCGAACATATCATACCGGCAGGCATCGAGGATCAACAGGTTGTCCCAGTCGGCCGCGAACACGTCCAGCCCCTTCCTGTTGTACGACCACGTGCGCAGCCGGCGGTGGAACAGCCGGTCGACCTCCTGCAGCGCGTGTCGGGGGCTGGTGAGCCCCTTTTTGATCCCCTCGAGCGAGTACATCTTAGCTGACGTTCGTCCCAGACGGGTATTATTATTAGTAGGGTAACGGCCTGTCGCGTCGACCGACGGCGGCAGTACCCGCTCTCGGCCCGACGGCCGGCGGGTAGGAGCTAATTAACAAACTAGCGATGGCAAGGTGGCTGTATCAGAGATGCGTCGACCCTGCGGGTTCGGGAGTGCTCCGCCGTCTGGCGGGTTGTGGACGGAGGGGGAGAGATGGAACTGAGCGGCTTCGAGAGTGACTTTCGTCACGAGGTGGTCGACCCGGACCCCCCCTCTGCCAAGCTCGGGTTCTGTCTGACGGTGGACCTGACGGGGAACGGTCGCGACGACATCGTCGTCGGCGGTCGGGGGGAGGCGTTCCCGGGCAGACGGTTTGTCCTGGCGGCCGAGCAGGCGGACGTCCCGACGTTCCGTCGGCTCCGGTCGATGGCCGGCGTCGCGGAGACGAACCTGTTCTGGTACGAGAACCCGGGCTTTGAGCGCCACGACGTCGCAGTTGCCCCGTATCTCGATGTCGGCGCAGCAGTGGGCGACATTACGGGAAACGGACAGCCCGATATCGTTGCCGGACAGGGGGTCGGACACAACGACGTCTACTG
>JAQCNK010000120.1 GCA_028275075.1 Haloarcula sp.
TCATCGGCCACATCGTCAGGCATCCACGCGTCCCGGATCTTTTTCGAGCCGCCTTTCGTATTCTTTCCTCGAACCTCAAAGAGCCACAAGTCTCCCTCCTCAGAATATCGCAGTTTCTCATCGCTTGGATAATTCACTTCGGAGGCCCGGAGGCCACACCGTCCCATCAGTTGTAGCGCGACCTCCCGTTCCCAGCCGTCTTCTCCGGCTGCTCTCTCCAATCGGCCGAGCTCGTCAGGTGAAAGCCAGCACTTCGTTACGTCACCGCTGTCGTCGATGCGAACCATAATCGGATATCTCAGTGAATCCGTCTAGTTCTTTCGACTGTGAGGGCCAATTCAGGGCGTGATTTGCGGAGATCGACCGCTCCGTAATCGGGTTATCCTATAGCCCGTTTAGTAAGCCAATTTCCCTACGCCCCAATATCGATTCTATTGAGCAGAGACTCGTGTTCGCCGGTCATTCGCGTCACTTTCCCGGGATGCGAAGTCATTCTAAGTCACTGCCAGTTGGATCGAAAGACCGCCAGAATGCTACCCAAGAGACGTTACAACAATCTCGTTGAGATGATATTCCAGGAAGGCCTCCGCAATCATATGAGACTCGTGGAGATACAAGGTTGACCTGGTGAGGGCCTCATCGTAGTCGTGAACGATCGTATACCCACCCGGCCGAACCGCTATCATCCCGTTGTCGAAGTCGGCGTGGTGATTGGGACAGAGGACAAGCATATTTTCAGGGACGTCAGGCCCGTGGTGGGGTGCTCCGAGGGGTCTGAGATGGTGGATCTCGGAGTAGCCGGTGTCTGGGTTTTGGTAGAGCTGGTGGCCGCAGACCTGGCAGGTGTGGTTGTACTGCTGTTTCAGCCAGTTAGCTGTGGTTCGGTCACGTAAGAGCCGGTCACGCAGCGTTGTCTGACGGCTGGGGAAGACATCATCGGTAAGTCGTTGCTGGGAGAGGTCAGTCGGCGAATCAGCGTCATCTGCCGAGAGGTCGCCTGGGCCGTACAGCAGATGCTCAAGTGAGGTGCCGTCAGAGAGAAGCGCGGCGATTCGTTCCGGTTTCACACGCATAAATCCCTGGACGCGAGGCTGGCCATCATATCCGAGTGCGTCCCAGATGCGGCCAATCGCAGGTCCCCAGTCGCGGTACGCCGTGACGGTGAACACATACCGGCTGGACGGGTTGTTCCAGAGCCACGTACCAACACTCGGGTCTTCAACCGTTCGACCGGCTTGACCGCCCCCGATGAAGTCGCCATCGTGGTAGAACAACAGCCAGTCACCTGGCGACATCGATTCAAAGTATCGTTTCGTTTGCGGGCCTTCGGTTGCGCCCCAGATGCGAGGGTCGCGTTAAGTTAGAGGATGAGGCGTTCGAGTTCTGAGTGTCTATGACAGAATCGGAACGCCTCAGCGGGTGTATCGAGTGGATCGACTTGTCGTTTGTGGAGCGACAGCGGACTCCCGAGTGGGCGATTCAAGTAGGCATCCGGTGTCATCTTGCGGGTATGTCAACGAGAAATGTTAGTCAGTTTCTCGATGAGTTGGGAGTCCAACGTAGTCACGTCGCTGTTCACAACTGGGTACACAAGGCCGATCTACAGCCGATTTCGACGGTCACTGCGGATCAACTCGCGGTTGACGAGAAAGTGATCCGCGTCAACGGCGACGACTACTGGCTGTACGGTGCCGTCGATCCCGAAACGAGCGAAATATTACAGTTCAGACTCTTTCCAACGACAACGAAACAGACAACGCGATGGTTTCTGACCGAGCTACATCGACGATATCGGCTGGATGGCGTCGAATTTCTTGTCGATGACGCCGATTACTTGGTCAACGTCCTTGAGGAAGACGGATACCGATTCCAGATGATTTCACACGGGAATCGGAATGCCATCGAACGTGTCTTTTGGGAAATAGAACGACGAAATTCCTCGTTCGCAACTAGTTTCAGTTATGTCGAACCACAAACAGCAGAATCGTGGCTTCAAGCCCTCGCCGTCCGGCACAACTCACGCCAAAGTTAACGCGACCCCGCTGGTCGCGGTGTTAACTCAGCTTTGAACGTTGAAGTAGGAGCGTGACGTAGGCGGTAGCGAAAACGAATGATGCCGATTACGGACTTCTCCGACGCTAACGTTCAAAGCTGAGCTGTTCACCTAACCACAGCCGATACAATTGGATGTCCCTACCGGAGAACTCGTTCATATCGTCAATGCCTTCATCATCGCACCACGCGAGAAAGTGCTTCAGCTGATACCGGTGGTTCTGGACAGTCGATTCGGTACAATTCGCCGCCTTGTCTTCAAGGAACAGCTCGGTTGCTGCCTTGGGATCGAGCGGCTCAAGGCCGTCGCCTCGTGTATTCATAGTTGACACGGACGCCAGTTAGAGGACATCTACCGCGTGAAATCGAGGGCGAAGAGTTCGTACGTAGTCCGCAGCATGTCTGCCCCGACCCATCCGTTTTCCTTCCGCGTACGAAGGAGACCAAGCAGGCCGGCGTTCCCGCCGAGCGAAGCGAGGCGGAAAGCAGCGGACGACTGAAGAGAGTCCGCCAGCGTTCGAATCCGCCCCGACCTATGAAAACCTGCGAGCGACAGCGAGCAGGAGTACGACGTTCGAGCGGGGCGGTTCCTATTTACCAAGGCGCAGTCCATCACTCGCGATCGGAGCCGCAGGCGTCTGCCCCGTCCACCTGTCGTCGGCGACGGTCCGTACTCCGCGGAGAGACTCCGAGGTGCTGGACCCTCACCGGGAAATTCCGCCGTCCCCATCCGCCGCGATGAGCGCCCGGACCTCCTCAGGTGTGACGACCGCGAGGTCACCGTCGATGGTGCGCTTCAGTGATGCTGTGGCCGCTCCGTAGGCGAGTGCGTCTGCGACATCACCGCCCTGGAGTCGGCGCGCGAAGTACCCCCCGACGAAGGCGTCGCCGCTCCCGACAGGGTCGAACGTGTCGGCGGTGTAGGCGTCCTGCTCGTACGCATCGCCGCGCTGGACCGCAACCGATCCGTGTGCCCCGCGAGTGAGGATGACCGTCTCGAACTCGAACTCGTGGAGGAGGCCGTTGGCGACCTCGATCGCGTCACCTTCCCGGTCCAGACAGGCGTTCACGTCGCGTTCGGCGGCGACGAGCACGTCGATGTGGGGAAACAGCGACCTGTACGCCGCCCCTGCCGCGTCGGTCGACCACAGTTTCGACCGGTAGTTCAGGTCGAACGCAGTCGTCGTTCCCGCCTGGCGGGCAGCAGCGAGCAACGCTTCTGTGGTGTCCGCGAGCGTCGGCGACAGCGCAGGGGTGATGCCGCTGGTGTAGAACAGCTCGGCGTCGTCAAGCGTGGCGGTCGGGAGTTCCGAGGGTGTCGCGGTCGTGACCGATGCGTCGCGTCGGTCGTAGATCACGTCGGTTCCGCGGGGGGTGCCGCCGTGTTCAAGATAGTACGTGCCGAGCCGTGCCGAGTCGGTTTCGTCCCACGCGACCGCCGGGTCCACGCCGTGGCTCCGGAGTTCCCCGGTAACCCGCCGGCCGAGTGGCGACGGCGGAAGCTTCGACAGCCAGGTCGCCTCACACCCGAGTCGCGCGGCCGCGGCCGCAACGTTGCTCTCCGCACCGCCGATGGCGGTGTCGAGTGTCCGAGTCCGTTCGAGTCGCTCCCCCCGCGGCGGCGACAGCCTGAGCATCGTCTCGCCAAACGTCACGAGATCCGGCATGGCCGCGACTTCACCGAGGGTCTACATAAGCGTGCGTATCGTCTATTTCCCGGGTTGCCGTGTTTGTACGGCAGATGGCGATCTCACTGTCGGGCCGACTCGACAGCCTCACGGAACGACGTGGCGCGGTCCGTCAGCACCCCGTACTTCTCGGCAGCGACGGCTTCACTGTCAACAAGCGAACTGCCGACGCCGACCCCGTCGGCCCCGGCGTCAACGAACTCCGCAACGTTGTCGAGTGAGACACCGCCGGTGGGCAACAGCGGCAGTTGCGGGAGCGGTCCCTTCAGGCTCCGTACGTGTCCGGGACCGAGTGTCGAGGCGGGGAACAGCTTCAGTGCGTCCGCGCCCGCCTCGTAGGCGGTGACCGCCTCGGTCGGTGTCATCACGCCCGGCACGACGACGGCCCCGTACCGGTTGCAGGTGTCGACGACCCTCGGATCGAAACTCGGAGTCACGACGAACTCCGCGCCCGCACGCAGTGCCGCTCCTGCGGTCTCGCTGTCCAGCACGGTTCCCGCACCGACGAGGAGGTCGGATCGATCGAAGGTCTCCCGAAGGTGACTGATGGTGTCGAGGGCGCCGTCCGTGTCGGCGGTCACTTCGATCATGTCGACACCCCCGGCGCGCAGTGCGTCGGCGACTTCGACGGTCTGATCCGCAGGGACACCTCTGAGGATTCCCACGACTCCGGTCTCCAGCAGGCGGTCGAAGCAGGTGTGGTGGCGTCCGGTCATACGTTTTCGTCCGGAGCGGGTGTAATAAATCACCCGACGAATGTCCTCGCCCATCGTGGTAGTGTTCACTAATAGTATAGTTTCTTAAAGATGTACAGGCTGTTCAGCAATGCCAAATACGCCGGCTGTGGCCACTACAGAGGCACTCCCGACGGCCGGTAAGTCCACGACAGTCGGCACCGGGAACGACACCGGCTGAGCCGACCCCCGCGTTCGTATCAGTCCGTGAGTTCGAGTTCGACCCGTTTGGCGGCGCTGAGTACCATACCCGGCAGGTCCTCCTCGAGACGCTTCCCTGACAGTCGCTCTGGGGGACCCAAGACGGTGAGCGCTCCCGCGAGAGCGTCCGTATCGTCACCGCGTCTGATCGGCGCGGCAACAGATCGCATACCGTCGAACAGTTCGCCACGGTCGAACGCCAACCCGCGGTCGGTGACCGACCGGAGTTCGGCGTGGAGTTCCGACCGGCTGCTGATTGTACGGTCGGTCTCGGGGTCGAGACCGGCCGTTTCGACGTACTCTTCGACCGCCTGCCGGGATCGGTACGCGAGGACGATCTTGCCGGCGGCGGTCGCGTGGAGCGGGACCCGGCTTCCCAGCCGGATGCGGCGATCGTTCCGGCTGGACGCCTCGACAGCGGCGTAGACCGCCTCGTTGTGCTCCGGAACCACCAACGCAGTCGACTCGCCCGTCGACTGAGCAAGTCCGTCGATCTCTGGGCGGGCAACCCGGTGGAGCACCATCCCGTCACGCACGCCCATCCCGATGTCGAGGAACCGGAGGCCGAGTCGGTACCGCCCCGCGTCGGAGACGACGACTCCCAGCCGCTCCAGCGTCGTGAGGTGGTTGTGTACCGACGCCTTCGAGATGTCGAGTTCGTCGGCGAGTTCCGTGACACCCGCCTCCCTGCTGTCCTCCAGCGCGCGGACGATACGAGCGGTTGTGCGTACCGACCCGACCGGATACTCGGTCACACCTGACAGTCCGTGCCGGAACGCATTAAATACTGTTCAGTAACACGAAACAGATCTGGCAACACGTAATAAATAATGAATTATTCGGCGGATCTCGGTTTCTCCGGTTTTTCACGGCGTATGATCGTCATACGGGCCGATATCGCGACTATCCGAAGAGGATTGCGTTCACTGATACCAAACATACTACTTATGAATTCTTTCTCTCGCTAATCAAAAACAGCGATAGATGGCTTGTAACACGTGTTCTAACCGGAACACACCAAATTTTAAGTATGTGCTTTCCTACGCACTGGATGAAGATCGTTATGGCAAATAATGATAGAAGTCCGGTCGGACGGCGTCGAGTTCTCAAAGGAGTCGGACTCGCGGGACTCGCGGGACTGGCCGGGTGTGCCGGGACTGGCGATCCGGGGTCGTCGACGCAGACAACCGCATCCGACGACAGTATGGATTCGGGCGGCAGTACCGACACCGAAACCACAGCGGCCAGCGGGCCGGCGATGGCGGATTCGATCGAAGTGTGGGGGTGGGACGTCGCCGCGAAGTCCCTCGACCTCGTCGACGAGCCGTACGAGGACGCAAACGGCGGCGACGTGTCGATCAACCAGATCGGGCGCGCGGACCTGAAAGACAAGTTCAAATCGACGGTGCTCTCTGGCTCCGGCGCGCCGGCGGCATCGATGATGGAGAGCGTCGACGCCGCGTCGTGGGTCAACACCGGTGGCCTTCGTGACATCTCCGCGTGGCTTGAGGAGTCCGGGATCAAAGGCGAGTTCGTCGAAGGCAAGTGGGGTCCACTCGAGTCGGACGCGGGGACGTTCGCGCTCCCGTGGGACATCGGACCCGTCGGGACGTTCTACCGCCGCGACGTGCTCGACGAATACGACATCGACGTCGACTCCGTCGAGACGTGGGACCAGTATATCGAGGAAGGGCAGAAGCTCCCCGACGACCAGTACCTCCTCAACCTCCCGTCGAACGACTACGACGGGCTCTGGCGGATGATGTACCGGCAGATCGGCGGGCAGCCGTTCACCTCGAACGGCGACGTCAACATTCACTCCGACAAGAGCCTCCAAGTCGCGCGTATCCTCAATCGGATCCGCGATTCGGGCGTCGCCAACGACGTCGCGTCGTGGTCGTCGTCGTGGTTCACCGCCTTCGGTGAGGGCACCACCGCGAGCCTCACCGCAGGCGCGTGGATGGAGGGCACGCTGAAAGCCGAACTCGGCGACACCTCCGGCAGCTGGGGCGTGTTCAAGCCGCCGGCAGTCGAGTCGGGCGGGTCGCGTGCGACGAACTGGGGCGGGTCGAACATCACGATCCCCGCCCAGATCTCCGAGGAGACCGCGCGCCGGGCGTGGGACTACATGGCGTTCGCCCTGGGCCGGCCGGAGAACCAGCTCACGATGTACCGGGAGTTCGGTATCTTCCCGGCGCTCGAAACCACCTACGACTCCGAGGCGTACGACGAGCCACACGAGTTCCTGGACGGCCAGCCCGCCGGCCGGCTGTTCGCGGACATCGCCCCCGAGATCAACCCGTACCGCTACACGGTCGACACCCCCGAGGTGACCAAGGCGATCAACACCCACTTCCGGGACATGATGGCCGGCGACAAGACCCCCAAAGAGGCAGTCGACGCCGCAGCACAACAGGTAGCAGACCGGACCGACCGCGACCTAGCTTAGGGACCATCGATGGCCACCCGTGACTCCCTGCCGGGGCCCGATCCCTCAGTTCGCGACCGGCTCCGCTTCGCCCGCCAGTCTGTCGGCGAACTCGTCCCGACGCCGGGCGAGGGGATCGTGGGGTACGTGTTCCTGCTCCCCGCGTTCGTCCTGTTCGGCGTGTTCCTCGCGTTTCCGATCATCTACACCTTCTACCTCTCGTTTTTCAGGTTCAACGGCGTCGGGAACGACACGCTGCTGTGGATCGACACCGGGTTTTTCAGTTACCGACTGACCAGTATCGCCGACCTCGAGTTCGTGGGGCTCGCGAACTACACCACCATGTTCTCCGACTCGCTGTTCCACCAGGCGCTTTTCAATACCACGTTCATCCTGGTGGTGCAGGTGCCGCTCATGGTCGCGTTGGCGCTGTTGTTCGCAGTGGCACTCGACGCCTCGTTCGTGCGGCTCCGCGGGGTCTTCCGGACGGTGCTCGCGCTGCCGGTGTCGGCGAATCTGGTGGCGTACTCGACGGTGTTTCTACTTATGATGCAGGACGCCGGGTTGGTGAACTACATCCTGACGTCGCTCGGACTCCCGGCGATCCCGTGGCTGACGAGCTCCTTCTGGTCTCGCATAACCATCGTTGGCGCGGTGACCTGGCGGTGGACCGGCTACAATATGATCATCCTGCTCGCTGGGCTCCAGAACATCCCCCAGCAGCTGTACGAGGCCGCCGAGATCGACGGCGCGACCCGGATCCAGAAGTTCCGGTACGTCACCGTCCCGCAGCTCCGACCAGTCCTGCTTTTCGTGTTCGTCACCTCCACGATCGGGACGTTCAAGCTGTTCAGCGAACCGGTAATCATCAACGGCGGCGGCGCGCCGCTGGACTCGACGATCACCATCGTCCAGTACATCTACCAGGCGGCGTTCATCGACTTCCGGCTGGGGTACGCCAGCGCGCTCACCTACGTCCTGATCGCAATCGTCAGCGTTCTCTCGGCGATCCAACTCAACGTCGGAGGTGACTCCGATGCGTGAGGAGACCCGGCGGGAGGCCGTCTGGCAGTTCCTCACCTACGGGTTCATCCTGCTTGGGGCGGTGACGACACTGGTACCCCTGTACTGGATCTTCGTCGCGTCGACCCTTGAGGAGTCGGAGTTCCTCTCCTCGACCGACCCACGGTTGATTCCGGGCGACAGCTTCCTCGGGAACTTCGAGGCGTTGCGGGCGCGGGAGAACGTCCAGTTCGTCGGCCGTGTCGGCGAGATGACGCAGTACGTTGACCTCGGGCCCGTGTACTTCGCCTACGACTTCTGGAACCTCTGGAACATGGGCGCGATCGAGAGCAGTATCTTCGTCGCCGGCGTGTACACCATTCTGTCGTTGCTCCTGTGTTCGATGGCGGGGTTCGCGTTCGCGAAATATGATTTCCGGTTCAAACAGCCCATCTTCTACGCCATCCTGGCCACGTTGATCCTCCCGATCCAGCTGCTCGTGATCCCCCTGTTCTTACTCATGAGCCAGATCGGGCTGACGAACAGCTACTGGGCGATCATCCTCCCGTGGCTCGCGAACCCGCTAGGGATCTTCCTCATGCGGCAGAACATGCGGTCGATCCCCGACGCGCTGTTGGAGTCGGCGCGTATGGACGGCGCCACGGAGTTTCAGCTGTACTACAAGATCGCGCTACCGACCATGAAATCCTCGTTGGCGGCGCTGTCGATCATCCTGTTTCTGTTCCAGTGGAACCTGTTTCTGTTCCCGCTCGTCATCCTGGATCAGGGGAAGTACACCATCCCGGTCGCGATCAACCAACTCGTCGGCGCACAGCGCGTCTACTATGACCAGATCATGGTTGCCGCCACGCTGTCGATCATCCCGATCTTCATCCTGTTTTTGTTCCTGCAAAAACAGTTCGTCAGCGGCATCCTCGCGGGGTCGGTCAAGGAGTAACGGACACCTATGTCACGCATAACACTCTATACGGTACGCAAGGAGTTCGGTAGTGGTGGAGACAAGATCCTCGCAGTCGAGGATATCGACTTGGAGATCCGGGACGGCGAGTTCCTGGTCTTGGTCGGTCCCTCGGGGTGTGGCAAGACCACGACGCTCCGGTGCATCGCCGGGCTCGAGGACGTCACCAGCGGCCGGATCACCTTCGGCGACCGTGACGTGACCGGGCTCCGCGCCCGGGAGCGGGACGTCGCGATGGTCTTCCAGAACTACGCGCTGTATCCGCACATGGACGTGCGCCGGAACCTCGGCTTCGGGCTGAAACTCTCGACGAAACTCCCCGCCGCGGAGATCAACCAGCAGGTCGAGGACGTCGCGGAGATGCTGGGGATCGAGGAACTCCTCGGCCAGAAACCGAAAGAGCTCTCGGGCGGGCAACAGCAGCGGGTCGCTCTCGGCCGGGCGATCATCCGTGACCCCGAGGCGTTCCTCATGGACGAACCCCTCTCGAACCTCGACGCGAAACTCCGCTCACAGATGCGGACGGAGCTCCAGACGCTCCAGCACGAACTCGACGTGACGACAGTGTACGTCACCCACGACCAGACCGAGGCGATGGCGATGGGTGACCGGATCGCCGTTATGAACGAGGGGACGCTCCAGCAGGTCGGGACCGCCGAAGAAGTGTACCGCGACCCGGTAAACGAGTTCGTGGCCGACTTCATTGGCTCGCCCAGCATCAACGTCTTCGACGCGACCGTCGACGGCGCGCGCCTCGACGGCCCCGGGGATTTCAGCTACCACCTCTCGGAGACCGACCCGGTCGACGGGCTGCGTACGGTCCGGGTGGGCATCCGGCCCGAGGACATCCAACTCGTCGACGACGGGATCGAACTGGGGGTGAACGTGCTCGAACCGATGGGCAACGAGAACTTCCTCTATGCCACACTCGGCGAACAGGAGGCCACCGCCCGCATCGACCCGACGAACCGGCCACAACCCGGGGAGTCGGTGTCGTTCGCCTTCGACGAGGCGGCGCTGTACCTGTTCGACCCCGAGACGGGCGCGTCTCTGAAGACGAAACGCGACGGGGTGGTCCCCACGACGCCCGACTCCATCCCGAACCGGGAGGGCGTCGAGTCCACCACCGGTACGGGTCCGGATACCGGGTCGAACGACGACCAGATCGAGGAGACGGTCGAATGACGCGGATCGTCAACTACGACCTCTATCAGGTGCCGCCGCGGTGGCTCTTTCTCCGGATCGAGACCAGCGACGGCCGCGTCGGGTGGGGCGAGCCCGTCGTCGAGGGCAGAGCCCGAACGGTCGAGACCGCCGTCGAAGAGCTGCTCGATACGTACCTGCTCGGCGAGGATCCGGCGCCAATCGAGGATCACTGGCAGACGATGTACCGCGGCGGGTTCTACCGCGGCGGACCGGTCCTCATGTCTGCCATCGCGGGGATTGATCAGGCGTTGTGGGATCTTAAGGGCAAGCAGTTCGGCGCGCCGGTCTACGACCTCCTCGGCGGCCCCGCCCGGAACCGGGTGCGGGTGTACCAGTGGGTCGGCGGGGACCGGCCGGAAGGCGTCGCCCAGGCGGCCGAAGAGAAAGTCGAGGAAGGGTTCACAGCCCTGAAGATGAACGCGACAGCGGAACTCCGGCGGATCGACACCCCCAGCGCGGTCGACGCCGCCCGCGAGCGGATCGCGACCGTCCGCGAGGCGGTCGGTCCGGAGGTCGACATCGGCGTCGACTTCCACGGCCGCGTGTCGAAACCGATGGCGAAGCGGCTCACGCAGGTGCTGGAACCCTACGAACCGATGTTCGTCGAAGAGCCGGTGCTCCCCGAGCACAACGACTGGCTGCCGGAACTCGCAGCGAGAACGTCGATCCCGGTCGCGACCGGCGAACGCATGTACTCCCGGTGGGATTTCAAACAGGTGTTCGAGAACGGGTCGGTCGACGTGATCCAACCCGACCTCTCACACGCCGGCGGCATCACCGAAGTGAAGAAGATTGTGGGGATGGCTGAAGCGTACGACGTGGCGATGGCGCCCCACTGCCCGCTCGGGCCGATCGCGCTCGCGGCGTGCGTCCAGGTCGACGCGTGTTCGCCCAACGTGCTCATCCAGGAGCAGAGCCTGGACATCCACTACAACCAAGGGAGCGACGTCCTCGAATACCTCTCGGATCCGTCGGTGTTCGAGTACCACGACGGCTACGTCGAACTCCCGACCGACCCCGGGCTGGGAATCGACATCGACGAGCGGCGCGTCCGGGAGTTGTCCGACGAGGTCGACTGGCATAACCCGGTCTGGCGTCACGAGGACGGTAGCGTCGCGGAGTGGTGATCATGTCGGCACGTAGATTCGAGGGCTCGGTCGCGGTCGTCACCGGATCGACCCGTGGCATCGGTGCCGGCGTCGCGAAGCGACTCGCACGCGAAGGGGCGAGGGTTGTCGTCACGGGACGCACCCGCGAGGCGGGCGAGCGCACTGTCGAGGCGATCCGCGAGGCCGGCGGCGAGGCGACGTTCGTTCGCGCGGATATGCGCGACCGCGACGATATCGCGGCGCTGTTCGAGGCGGCGGCCGACACCTACGGCGGAGTCGACGTGCTCGTGAACAACGCCGGGGTCGAGACCGAAACGGGCGTCACGGAGGCGACCGCCGAGGACTGGGAACTCGTCGTCGAGACCGACTTCCGGGCGTTCTGGCTGTGCGCGAAGGAGGCGGCCAGCCGTATGGGTGAGGGCGCGATCGTCAACACCTCCTCGAACCATGCGTTCCTCACGATGCCGGAGATGTTCCCGTACAACGCGGTCAAAGCCGGCATCAACGGGATGACGCGCGCGATGGCGCTGGACCTCGGGCCACACGTCCGGGTGAACACCGTCAACCCCGGATGGATCGCGATCAGGCGGACTGTGTCGGAGATGAGCGACGACAGGCGACAGGAACTGGCGTCGCTCCACCCGGTCGGACGGCTCGGAATGCCCGAGGACGTCGCGGCGGCGGTCGCGTTCCTCGCCAGCGACGAAGCCGGGTTCGTCACCGGCACGACCCTGGTCGTCGACGGCGGCCGGACCGCCGTGATGCAGGACGACTCCCTCCCGGACTACCGGCAACGACTGACCGACGGGCCGGACGGCGACGACCTGGGGGTCGGGTCGTGACCCGAGTCGACGCCGGCCGGACGGTGGTCGCGTACGACCCCGACACCCGGCGGCTCGACATCCGATCCGGAACCGGGACCGACGGCGCCGAGCCCCTGTGTGCCGGTCACGTGGATGTCCGCGTCGCCGACGCCGACACGGCGTCGGATCCGGACCTCGCTGTCGACGTATCCATCGCGCCAGCGGGATCCGGGGCGGTCGACGTGACAGTCACGGTCACGAACCGGTCGGCGACGCCGGTCCGGATTGCAGGAATCGACGTGATCGACGGCGCCACGCCGTTCGGGCCGGCGGACCGGGCGTTCCTCCACGGGTACCAGTCGTGGACCCCGACCGCGACACTGCGGCTCGACGGGTCGTTCCCGCCGGAGGAGCCCGGAAACCGCCCGCAGATGGTCGACCTCGCCGCACCCGCCGACGCACGGACGAGCCACGCCGTGACGGCACTCACAGGCGACCCAGGGCGGCTGACGCTCGGGTTTCTGGACCACGACGCGTTCCTATCGCGGTTCGACCTCCGGACCGACGCCGACACAGGACGGACAGCCCTCACTGCGGTCTGCCCGTTCGACAGCATCGCCCTCGAACCCGGCGAGTCCCGCGAGGCCGCGACCCTCCGAGTCGACGCGGGGCGCCCCGTCCCGGCCGCGCTCGCCGCGTTGGCGTCGGCGGTCGGCGACCGGATGGACGCCCGAATTCCCGAATCGGTCCCCAGCGGGTGGTGTTCGTGGTACCACTACTTCACCGACGTGACCGCCGCGGACGTTCGCACGACGATCGACGACCTCGCGGAGTGGGACGTCGACCTCGACGTGCTCCAGATCGACGACGGCTACGAGACCGCCTTCGGCGACTGGCGGACGCTCGCCGCGGGGTTCGAGTCGATGACGGGGTTGCGCGACGACATCGTCGACGCGGGGTACACACCCGGGCTCTGGGTCGCCCCGTTCTACGTCCAGGCCGACTCCCAACTCGCGGCAGCACACCCCGAGTGGCTGGTGACCGAGAACGGCGACCCCGTCGACGCCGGGGCGCGCCACGGGCCGATGTACGGGCTGGATACGACCCATCCCGGCGTGACCGAGTGGCTCCGGGACACCTTCGGGACGATCGTCGACGAGTGGGGCGTCGAGTATCTCAAGCTCGACTTCCTCTATGCGGCCGCGCTCCCCGGGGATCGCCACGACGACGTGACGCGTGGCGAAGCGTACCGCCGCGGGCTGTCGACGGTCCGTGACGCCGTCGGCGACACGTTCGTCGTGGGGTGCGGTGCGCCGGGGTTCGCGAGTGTCGGCTTGGTGGACGCGATGCGGGTCGGTCCAGACACGGCCCCGTACTGGCGGCGCGAGGGCGACGCCGCAAGCCAACCCGCCCACGAGAACGCGGTCCGGAACGTCCTCAACCGACAGTTCTGTCACCGCCGGCTGTGGGTGAACGATCCGGACTGCCAACTGGTCCGGACCACGACGGCGCTCACTGACGCCGAGCGCGAGTCGTTCGCGGCGCTCGTCGCGCTCTCCGGGGGGTCGAACCTCCTCAGCGACGCGGTCTCGGAGATCGACCGCGACGGCCGTCGGCTGTTCGAGCGGACGCTTCCACCGGTCGACGGCGGGCGGGTCGAGGGACTGCCGGAGCGTGAGCTCCCGGACCGAATCGCGTGTGACCGCCCCGCCGACGGCGGTGCCGCGGTCGCGGCGTTCAACTGGACCGACGACGCACGAACCTTCCGGGTCGATCCCGCGAACTACGTCGACAACTTCGGTGACTCGCCCGCGTCAGCCCCGTACGCCTGGGACGCGCTCGGGCCCGACGACCCCGCCCACGAACGGCTCTCCCGTGGTCCGATCGAGCGGACCGTCGCGCCGCACGGGTGTCTTCTGGTCCACTGTGCGCCCGCGCTGCCGGACCAGCGGCCGACGGTCGTCGGCACGACACACCTCGCGAACGCTGCGTCACAGCTCGCGGCGGCCCGGTGGGACGACGGCACGCTGACGGTCAAGCTCGATGCCGACGCCCCGATGGAGCTGGTCGTCACGACCCCCGGGGCGTGGCGGGCGACCGACCCTGCGGGATCCGGACCAGTCACCGACGAATCGAACGGGGGCGACGGCGCGGTAACGGTCGTCGCGACTCCCGGATCGAACGAGTTCCGATTCGAATGACGGACACACCTTCACACACAGACCGGCGGCACAGCGCGCAACCCACGAACGACCGACGAGAGACCGCGACGGACGGGGGGTCGTCCCCCGCCGCCGCAGCGACCCCCCGAATCGGCGTCTGTTACTTCCCCGAACACTGGCCACGGGAGCGGTGGGAGACCGACGTCGACCAGATGGTCGACGCCGGCATCGACGTGGTCCGGATGGGGGAGTTCTCGTGGGGCCGGATCGAACCCGAGCGCGGGGAGTTCGACTTCGGGTGGCTCGACACTGCCGTGTCGCTGTTCGACGACACGGGGATCGACGTGGTGCTCTGCACCCCGACTGCGACCCCCCCGAAGTGGCTGATCGACGACCACCCAGAGATCCTCCAGACCGAACCCGACGGAACCACCCGGGAGTTCGGCAGCCGGCGGCACTACTGCTTCAACTCCGCGGTCTACCGCGAGGAGACCGAGCGGATCGTCCGGGCGATGGCCGAGCGGTACGCCGACGCCGACGCGGTCGTCGGGTGGCAGACCGACAACGAGTACGGGTGCCACGACACCGTCCGGTGTTACTGTTCGGACTGCGCAACGGCGTTCCGCGAGTGGTGCCGCAAGGAGTACGGCACTGTCGACGAACTGAACGAGGCGTGGGGGACGGCGTTCTGGAGTCAACAGCACGCCTCCTTCGCGGAGCTCGACCCGCCGGGACACACCGTGACCGACCACCATCCCTCGCGGCGCCTGGCGTACGCCCGGTTTGCGAGCGAGAGCGTCGCCGACTACAACCGCCTCCAGACAGGACTCCTCCGGGAGATAAACGACGAGTGGTTCGTGACCCACAACTTCATGGGCCACTTTGAAACGCTGGACGCCTTCGAGGTGGGCGAAGAGCTCGACTTCGCAACGTGGGACTCCTACCCAACGGGGTTCGCGCAGTTCCGGGAGCCGTCGGCCGTGACCGACGACCGGCTCCGGGCGGGTGACCCTGACCAGGTGAGCTTCAACCACGACCTCTACCGTGGCCCGGCCGGGTTCTGGGTGATGGAGCAACAACCCGGCGACGTGAACTGGCCGCCACGGTGCCCACAACCCGGCGAGGGGGCGATGCGGCTCTGGGCCCACCAGGCGGTCGCCCACGGTGCGAACGTCGTCTCGTACTTCCGGTGGCGGCGGTGCCGACAGGGTCAAGAGCAGTACCACGCCGGCCTGCGGAGACACGACGGCTCCGCCGACCGCGGGTACGACGACGCCGCCCGCGCTGCCGCGGAGTTCGACGCGCTCGGCGACCTCGATCCGGTCGACCCCGACGTTGCGGTGTGTGTCTCCTACGACGACCTCTGGGCGCTCGCGGACCAACCCCACGCCCCGGAGTTCAACTACTGGCAGCTGGTCGATGCGTTCTACCGTGCACTCCGTGCCCGGGGTCACCAGGTCGACGTCGTCGAACCCGACGTCGACCTCAACGGGTACGCCGCGGTGGTCGCGCCCACGCTCCACCTGGCCGACGAACCGCTCGCCGCCCGGTTCGAGGCGTACGCCGCTGGCGGCGGCCACCTGCTCGTGGGACCACGAACCGGGTACAAGCTTCCCGACAACCGGATCCAGCCCGATCTCGCTCCCGCCCCCTTCGCCGACCTCGTGGGCGGCCACGTTGACCAGCACGAAACCCTCCCGGAGTCGCTGCCGACGCGGCTCACCTACCGTGGCGACGAGTACGAGTTCCGGACGTGGGCCGAGTGGCTCACGCCCGACACGGCGCGATCAACCGGCGAGTACACTGCGGGGACTGCAGCCGGCCGCTCGGCCATCCTCGAGCGCAGCGTCGACGCCGGGTCGGTCGCGTACTGCGGCGTGTGGCCCAGTGAGGAACTCGCCGACGCCTTGGTGACCGACGTTCTCGACCAGGCGGGCGTCTCCTACACCGACCGGCTCCCGGAGACCGTGCGGGTGGCCCAGCGCGACGGCCGCGTGTGGGTCCTCAACTTCGGGAGCGACCCCCTCACCGTCAACGCGCCCGACAACGCCGCGTGGCACGTCGGTGGAGCGTCGATCCCGGGGTACGGTGTCGGGGTCGTCGACGCCGACGTGTCCGACATCTCCATTCAGTGACGGGCCGGGTGTAGCGACGACAGACGCTCCGCGTAGTACGAACCCGCGACCGGCGTCTCGCAACGATCCTCGGCTCCGATCGCCCCCCCCCGGTGACCACGACGCGTTCGGACAGTTTCAGTAGCCCCGACGCCGTACACCACCCTGATCGGACATGGCAGGTGATCGACGCGCGCTGCTCGAAGCGTTCATCCGGTCGGACGCATCGCCGGACGGGAAGTGGTGGCTCGACGTGCCGGTCGGG
>JAQCNK010000129.1 GCA_028275075.1 Haloarcula sp.
GCTGTACGCGCTGGAACGCACGTCCGGGGTCGTAATCGGACGGCCACCGTCGAACGCCCCACGCGAAAGCGTAGTTGAGGGCCGAGGAAACGCGCAACCTTGAACTCCCCTTCGGGGAATCCCACGGCTGGCCGTGGGAGGAGGTCAAAGCGTGTCGAACTCGACGACAGCCTTTATCTGATCGTTGTCGTCCTCGAAGGCCTGGTCGACAGCTTCGGGGGTCGCGACTGTCGTGACGAGCTCCTCAAGTAGCCAGCTGGGCATCGCATCGAGTGTTTCGACGGCAGCCTCGAAGTGTTTGACGTGGGAGTTGACAGTCCCGATGAGACACTTGTTGTGCAGGACGATTTCCTCGTGTACTGCTCCACCGTCGATTTCGAACTCCCAAGAGCCAGGGATGCCGAGCAGGGCGCCGACGCCGTTGGGCGCGAGCGCGTGGACGGTCTGGACGGCGTGGGGGGCGTAGCCGGTCGCCTCGAAGACGTAGTCGACGGCCTCATGCGCGTCTGGCATCTCCTCAACGCTCGTCTCCCGCGAGTCGACGTAGGTCGCCCCGAGTTCGTCCATCACGTCGATAGTCGGGTCCGGACGATCACGGCGGCCCACACAGTAGGTCCGGTCGAACTCCCGGCCGAGCATCCAGAGCGTCAGTAGCCCGAGCGTGCCGTTGCCCAGCACACAGGCTGATTCGGGGCGCCACTCGAAGGGTTCCCGTGTCGAAAAGGCGTGCTCGTTAGCCTTCTCGGCGATTGAGATTGGTTCGACCAGCATCCCCTGGTCTGCGAGGTGGTCCGGAATCGGGACCAGAGTGTCGGCTGGCGAGGTGAAATACTCGGCCATGAACCCGTGTTCGCCGACGATACCACGCTCGACGTACTCCCCGCTGGGCGCCATGTCGGGTTCGCCTCGGCGGAAGTACTCGTTGGTCTCCCCGTCGGGTTTCCGGCGGACGGTCGGGACAACGACCTGGCCGGCTTCGAGCCCGGATCCGTTGCCGTCCTCGACGACACCGACAGCCTCGTGGCCCAGAATCATGTAGTCGGAGTCCTGAGGGGAGCCGCCGTGTGAGCCGGCGATCACCTCATGATCAGTCCCATCGACACCGACGCGCAGCGTCCTGACCAGCGCCTCTCCCTCCGCGGGCGCCGGTCGATCGACCTCAAGTAACTCCACGCCCTCGCCCTCGCGGGTGACACCGATAGCCTTCATAGCTGAAACTCCGTCGAGACATGGTTAAAATTATGGATGGTGGTCACTCCACGAGCGAGATAGCCCGCCCTTCCTCACTGGAGCGATAGATGGCGTCCAGCACTCGCTGGACGGTCAGGGCCTGCTCGACGGTGTTGGTCCCGGGTGGTTCGCCGGCCGCGACGCTGTCGACGAACAGTTCCAACTCGCGGCCGTGTGGGTCGTCGCTCGCAGTTTCGATCTGGGATGTCCGGTGGTGGTCAACCGCTGTCGCGACGGTCTGATACAACTCCATCTCGTCACTGCTCAGATCGAGTCGGGCACCGGCATCGGCCCCCCGGACGACGTACTCCTGGCAGTCGGGGCGGTTTGACGCCCACGCTACGTCCAGGGCAATGGTCGAATCGTCGGCACAGCGGATGAACGCCGAAGCGGAGTCCTCGACGTCGAACCCCTCGGCGCCCTGGTCTTCTCCCCACATTGTCACCGAAGCGTACTCCGGTCTGGTGCCGAAGGGAGCCCGCGTCTGCCCGGTGACCTCGACCACCTCCGGAAAGCCGAGCATGTACAGTGCGAGATCGATAGCGTGGACGCCAATATCGATGAGGGCGCCGCCGCCAGCAAGCGATTTAGACGTAAACCAGGAGCCGCGACCGGGGATGCCGCGCCGCCGGAGGTAGTTTGCCTCGATATGGTGGAGGTCGCCCATCGTCCCGTCGTCGCGGTAGCCGACCAAGGCCCGGACCGGGTTCCGAAAGCGGTTCTGGAACCCGACCATACAGAACCCCTCGGCCTGTCGTGCGGCTTCGGCGATTCGCTTGGCGCTTCCGACGGTGTGAGCCAGCGGTTTCTCCACGAACACATCTAGTCCCGCGTCGAGGGCGCCGACCACGTACTTCTCGTGGAACTTGTTGGGTGTCGTCACCAGAACGGCGTCGACAGCCGC
>JAQCNK010000137.1 GCA_028275075.1 Haloarcula sp.
ACACAGTATTGAAGACGGGTCGAGCCAACAGTACACGGGATCGCGGGCGATACGCTTTTTCACGGGGGGCACGCAGTTTCGGCCATGACACCGCCGCCCAGGGACGAGGAGCCGACACGGGTCGTCTCGCCCCACGAGCCCGGCGAGACAGATGCCGACGGGGAGCACGAGACAACCGACATGGACGAGGCGCCACAGTCGGCGGACCCGACCAGCGTCCCCGAAGACGTCCAGAAGTACGAACGATTCACCAAGATAGAGAGCGGGACCTACGACCGCGCAAACGAGTTCCTCCGCGAGCGCAGCTATATCACCGCACGCGAGTGGGCAATCGCTCGACTCTGTGCGGATTTCCGGACCGAGACGGGCGTCGAGATGACGAAAATCGGCGAAAACCTCCCGGAACTCGTCCCGTTCATGACCGATACCTACACGCCCCAGGCGGTCAACCAGGCGCGGGCGTCCTTCGAGGAGAAGGTCCGGAAGGCCGGCGCAACCTTCCTCTACGGGGCGATGTCGGATTTCTTCACCGCCGAGGAACTTGACGACGTGATGTATGAGTCGACGGAGGTCGCGAAGTTCCTTCTGGAGGTCGAAGGCGTCGACCTCGCCGTCGAGGAGGAGATGGCAGCCGAGGACCGAATCTCGACGGTGATGCGGGAAGTGCGCGAACACTCGGCGGCACTGCGCCACGACGAGGTGTGTTGCCCAGAGTGTGGCCACGAGTTCGGTGTCGATGAAAAGTGAGACGCGGTCGGTTCTGAAATCCGACCTGTTCCTGGCGACGGTCATGCTCGGGACCGGCCTGTTCAGCGGGGGGAGCGAAGCCGTCCGTGCGGCCCCGGTTGTCACGCCCATCATCGCCGCACTCATCGCCGTCTCTATCTATCTCGCTGAGCACGACGTAGTGCCCGGGCTCTACCCCGAAGTCGCCACGGTCGCTGCCTTCATCACAACTGTCGCCGTCGGCGCCGGCCTCATCGTCGCATTGCCGGCCAAAGCTGCGGTCGTCGCCGCAGCAGGACTGACTGGTGGGGGCTTTGGCGTCATCATCTACCGGCTGATCTTCGGCGTCTTCCTGCCGGTGCCGGAGTATCGGCTACAAAAAGGCGAAGAACCGGAGGAGACGGTCGACGCGGAGCAGTTGTAGCGCTCGTCCAGTGCTTCGACGGCTATACGGGTCGACACTGATAGAATTCGGCTGCCAGACCTCGGCGAATATCTATCAGTGTCGACCCGTATACGAACGTGTGCCGTCGGCAGCCCGGACGTTCTGGCCCTTGTGGTCGTAGAAGATATCCTCATCAGCGCTACTCGATTCCCCTGGGGCACTGCTCGAGTCGCCGCGCTCGAACACAGTGGTCCCGCGGACCATCGTCCACTCGGGGAAGACGGCGTCGAACCCTTCGAAGGGGGTCCAGCCACAGTCAGTGTGGCGCTCCGCGGCGCGGAGTTCGGTCGTCTCGGTGGTGTCGACCAACACGAGATCGGCGTCGCTGCCCGGTTCGATGGCTCCTTTTCGAGGGATGTCGAACACCTGCGCCGGATTCGTAGCCGTCAGGTCACGAACCCGCTCGTAGCCCAGCGCTGTGTCGGGGTCGGCGGCCTCCGCGAGCAGGAGTGGGAGCGCCGTCTCGACGCCTGGCACGCCCGACGGGGCGTCCCAGATGCTCGCATCTTTCTCCTCGGTAGTGTGTGGCGCGTGGTCGGTCGCGATCATGTCGACGGAGCCGTCTGCGACCCGGTCATACACGTCTTCCCGGCGCTTCTCGCGGCGCAGTGGCGGGTTCATCCGTCCGTAGGTGTCGAGTTCACCGAGGTCCGCACGCGAGAGCAGGAGGTGATGGGGCGTAACTTCCGTTGTCATCCCTGCATCGGCGGCGATGTCGATCCCCTCCGGCGTCGACGTGTGAGCGATGTGGATACGTGCGCCGGCCGCCTCGGCAGCGTCGCAGGCACGGCGGACGGCGCGGCGCTCGGCCTCCGCGGCCCGGTAGGCGCTCCAGGCGTCAGCGTCCTCGCGGGCCGTCGCGTCGTCGTTGAAGTAGTCGGCGTCCTCGGCGTGCACTGTCACCGTGGTGCCGGCGTCGGTGGCGGCCCCGAGCGCGTCTTCGAACAGGTCGCGTTCGATTCCCATATCGCCCGTCGAATCGGCCAGGAACACCTCGCCGAGGGCGAAGAGCCGGCGGGGAAAGAGGCTCTCGGGGTCCCACTCGGCCGTGACGCCACCGTTGATACCCCAGTCGATAATCGAGTCGGCTGCAAACTCAGCCTTCGCATCGAAGGCCGCGCCGTCGACGGTCGGCGGGTCGGTGTTGGGCTGGTCGACCACGCAGGTGACACCGCCCGCGGCCGCGGCCCGGGAGCCACTCGCCCACGTCTCCTTGTGCGGGTAGCCAGGCTGTCGGAAGTGGACATGTGTGTCTATCATCCCCGGGAACAGCCGTTTGCCGGATACGTCGATGGTGCAACCGTCATCGCCCGAGAGATTCCGACCCACCTCGGCGATGGTCTCGCCACGCACACGGACATCCCGCTGTCGACCGTCCGCGAGTGTGGCATTGCGAATGAGCATACCCACTCTGGACCGGGCGGACCCCTAAACGTCTCGGATACTGTCGCGCGCTGTCACCCTTCTAGAACCGACGAGTTCGGTCGACAGCGCGTCGATAACTCCGTCGTCATCACCGCCAGCCAGGGCGACACTCCCAACCGAGTCGGAGTCGAACGGGAGATCGAGCGCCTCGTAGACAGGTGCAAGCACGTCACCGATGGCGACGTGATCGCGGAGCACGACGATGCCGGCGGTGAGCGCTACGTTCTGACGAACGCGCTGTGCGATGCCGACGAGTTTCCCGTCAGCCTGCAGCGAGTGAGCGCCGGGACAGAACGAGTCGGGCGGCTCCCCCTCGCGAGCGTCGACGCCGACGGTTTCGAGCGCGCGCTTGATTGCGCCGCTCACGCGGTCGTACCGCTCGCCGATACCCCCGCGACTGTCGGTGGTCGGTTCGACGAGGGCGAAGGCGACCGTCGAACCGGTGTAGGCGACGGCACGGCCGCCGACCTCGCGTTCGAGGACCGCATACCCGCGGTCGCGGGCCGTCTCACGGGAACGTTGATACCCATCTGTGCGCCTGTCCCGTCGGCCGAACGCGACCTGCCTATGGGGGCGCCAGATACGGAGGCGGGGCTCGGCGTCGTCGGCCACTTGGGCCAGAAGGGCTCGCGTCCGCTCGTGGTCCCGTTCGTGATCGTTCGCCCGGCCTCGGAGGAGTCGCACAGGCGCGTTATGCGACAGACGGACTAATACTGTTGGCTGTAAGCATCGCGCATGTTCTCTCTGGCGACAGGCACATGCCCGCCGGTACCCAACCGGCGGCAATGGCTGTCACGGTCCCTGAAAGCGCTCTCCACCAGTACTACCGATTTTCGCTGTACAACTCCCCGTTCGACGCCCACGACGAGGGGTGTGCTATCGACTGCTACCCCGAGGGAGCGCGAGCGCCGTCGCCGGTGGCTGGTGACGTGATCGATACCAAGCGGGTGCGAGCACCGCCGAAGACCTACGCCGCCGAGCACGACTACCTGATTCTGATAGATACTGGCGACTACGTCGCTCGTCTGCTCCACGTGCAACCGGGGGTCGAGGCCGGAGATACCGTGCGCGTGGGTGATGATCTCGGGACCCTCGTCCGGGCGGGCTTTTTCGCGCCGTGGGTCCCGAACCATATCCACCTCGGATTCAGGACCGCGGACGCGAACCCGTATCGAGCGGCGGGCTCCATACCTGTCGAGGCCGGCGTCGACCTCGAACCGCTTTCGTGGGACGGCACCGGCACTGTCGTCGAGACGGGCGAGACGTGGGCACGCCTGGACAGCCCCACACACCCCGCACCGGGCGAGCGGTTCGTCGGGGTGGCAACGGGCGACCGCCGAGACGGTGGCGTCCTCGACGGCGGCCTTCCCCACTACGAGTGGGGCGGCGTGCTGGGGAGCCAAAACGGGGCGAGTGTGGCACAGTTGGCGGGCCAGCGCGTGGGGACTACCGACGGGCGCACAGTCGCCTGGGACCACATCACGGTGCTGGCCAACGGCGACCCCGTCACCGGCGTAGCGCTGTTCTGTTCACGCGACGACGCCGGGGTAAAACTCGTCGGCGAGGGCGTCGATTTCGCGGTTGGGGAGCGGGTGGAAGTGACCGTCAGCCGCGACCGGAGCTGATACTGGTGGCTGTAACAAACTGAAGTAAATTCGCCACTCTGGGGTGGCGAATATCTTTACGAACTTACAGCCACCAGTATCAGTCGCGACGGCAAGACTCTTCAGGCGTGTCTCTTTTGCCCGTCCCGCCACAGTGTTCACTAATGCGACGTGATTTCGCTGTCGTCTGCTGTGCCGTGGCGCTCGTCCTTGCGGGCTGTCAAGGGCTAGGCGTACGCACGGGTGAGGAGGCACCGACCGACACACCCGGCGAGGCAACCGTGTTGGAGCTTCGGCAGGCGGATAATCGCTCGAATGGGACGACGGGTATCGAGGGGACCCGTCCAGATCCCGAACGCGACCGACTCGGCTGGGAGAACGGCTACTGGTACGATGACCCGGTCAACGTGACGACAAGTGACGGACTCAGCGAGAGCGAGCTATCGATTGTCACCGCCCGGACGATGGCCCGCGTCGAGCGCATCCGCGACCGGGAGTTCGAGTCCACGGTGCCGGTTGAGATCATCTCGCGGGCCGAGTACCGCTCGCGCTCAAATTCGGGTGGTGGTGTCGAGCCCGGGAGAGACCCTTGGAACGACCAGGTGTGGGAGTCGCTGCTGCTCGTCGGCGAGTCCCGGGGCAGTAGCGAGGCCATCAGCGACACGGAGAGTAACTCGGTGCTTGGGTACTACTCGCCGGATCAGAACAGTATCGTCATCGTCAGCGAGAGCGAGACGCCGACAGTCGATCGGCGTACCCTGGCCCACGAACTCGTCCACGCCCTCCAAGACCAGCAGTTCGGCATCGAGGGGTCCGCTACGACCCAGGACACGCAACTGGCCACCAACGGCGTCGTCGAGGGGGAAGCGAACCATATTCAGAACATCTACCAGCAACGGTGTAAGTACCGGTGGAGTTGTATTCCGCGACCTGACAGTGGTAGTGGCGGCGGGGGCGGCGACGGCGGCCGAGAGAACCCCGGCGTCTTCACCATTATGCTCCAGCCGTACATCAGCGGGCCGGATTTCATCGAACACGTCTATGACAACGGCGGCTGGGATAGCGTCGACGCACTCCACGAGAGTGTCCCCTCGAGTTCCGAGCAGATAATTCACCCCGAGCGGTACCCCGCTGAGACGCCCGTCGAGGTTCGCGTCACTGACCGCTCGAACGACGAGTGGGACCGCTTCGACCACTATCCGGTCGGCGATACGGTCGGAGAGGCATCTATCTTTGCGATGTTCTACCACAATGACCAGACCGAGGGCTACCGCTACAGTTACGTGAGCCAGCCTTCTGAAGGGTGGGCCGGCGACACGGTCGTGCCCTACCAGAACGACAACGGGGACGGCGGGTACGTCTGGGAGAGTCGCTGGGACACCGAACAAGACGCCCGTGAGTTCGCCAGCGCGTACCGTAACGCGTTGACCGAGACACACGGCGCCCGTACCCAGTCCGGGAACGTCTACGTCGTCCCCGACGGCTCCTTTGCCGACGCCTTCCGTGTCGTCCGCGAGGGACGGACGGTACGCATCGTTAACGGACCGACAGTCTCGGACCTTGACAGAATCCATCAGCCGGAGTCGTAATAACTGACTGTTGGACTCTCTTCCCGACTCTCCGGGATGATCACCACAACAATCAGTCGTGGC
The DNA here is from genome assembly GCA_028275075.1 of Haloarcula sp. GTDB lineage: Archaea > Halobacteriota > Halobacteria > Halobacteriales > Haloarculaceae > Haloarcula. The sequence goes on from JAQCNK010000137.1 coordinate 5,853, forward strand.
GACAGAGCGAGCCCTACGCCGACGAGTTTGGCGAGCCAAGGGGCGGCGCGAGCGGTCGCGGTGGTGGTGGCGGTATCGGTGGCGGTGGTCAGGAGACCGCGATCTCGGCCCGCTCGGACATCGTGGTCGTCTGGCAGTACGAGGACATCACCGCTGCCTATAGGGCCAGCCACGTGAACACTGACCGGCCGACTATACGGGTCGACAGAACGATTGATAGAATTCGGCTTCGCCAGACCCCGGCGAATATCTATCAGTGTCGACCCGTATAACAGGGATCTCCTCGAGGCTATCGACGACGCGCTGGACCCGGACACTGCTGGACGCGTCGGAACGGAACCGCGTCCAAGCGAGTAGTTCCACAGAAGGTTAGAAGCCGACGCACAAACGGGGAGTCATGGTAGACCGAATCATGATGGTCACGGCGTACACGACTTTCGACCTCCTCGACGGCGAAGTCGAGGGCCACGGCTTCGAAGAGGAGGCGATGGCGGTGCTGAACGTCACCTCGCCGAAGAAAAATCCCGACCACGTCTCGGTGCAACTGGAGATGGACAACACGCAAATTGACAACGTCGAACCCCACGCCGATACGGTGACACTGTCGGCCGATCAGGCCCGTGAGATGGCCGCCGAACTTGAGAAACACGCCGAGAAAGTCGAGGCCGCCCAGTCCGAGTGAGCGCCGCCGGAAAGGGAGAAATATTTGAACGGCCCGATAGTTCTTTGATGTGTCGTGTCATACCACGGGTATGCCGACCGACACGCCAAGTAACCCCGCGGCGCGGGAACTGGGGTACTGCCCGTGTTGTGGCTACCAGACACTGCCGGAAGGGCAACCCGGGTCCTACGAAGTCTGCCCGGTCTGTCACTGGCTCGACGACCCGACACAGTTCAAGGACGACGACTATGTCGGTGACAGCAACCACGTCTCGCTGTCGACGGCCCGAGAGAACGTCCGCGAGTACGGGGCCTGCGTCCCCGAGGAAGCGGACAGCTGCCTCGACTCCGACGACTTCGATCGGGACCCCAACTGGCCCTACGACCGCTGACGAGACATGTATTAGCCTGCCGACATACATCACCGTATGGGCGCGAACGAGCGGACAGATATCTCCCCAGAAGAGGCGTTCGGACTGGTCGGCCACGAGCTCCGCATCGCCATCCTGTGGGAACTGGGCGAGGCCGACGAGGGGCGGCTGTCGTTCTCGACGCTGCGCGAGCGGGGAGGCGAACGCGACAGCGGGAAGTTCAACTACCACCTCTCGAAGCTAGAGGGGCGGTTCGTCGCCAAGACCGACGAACGTCCCACCGGGCGCGGTCTTGCTCGACCACCACGGGGTGCAGGGGTTCTGCGCCGACAACGGCGTCGATGTGCGAGCGCGCCGGCTCAGGGAACTCCCCTTTGTCGTCGATCCCGACGCCGTCGCAGTCCGGAGCGAGGACCCCTGGGAACTCGCGGTGACGGTTACTGCCGGCGACGCTGAACGTGTCGCTGTCCTCGACGGATCGGGGACGGTGACGGCGGCCTGATGTGGGAGCACCCACGCCTCGAACGCCCGACAGACCTCCCGGAGATGTGACAGCGCGGGTAGTGGGAACCCCCCGCCGGAGACGGCCAGCAGACCTACGGTAGTGTCTTCGAACTCTTCGAAGCCACAGTAGTCCAGTGCCGTCTTCAGCGGCGAACTGTAGGAGCCGTGGTACACCGGCGTTCCCAGGAGGACGGCGTTAGCGGCCTCGATACGGTCGGTCAGTGCCTCAGCGTCGGCCGGCGGGTCGGCGTTCGGGTCAAACACCGGGAGGTCGTACTCGCGTAGGTCCAGCAACTCGGTCCGAGCGCCGCGCTCTCTGTTGCCCATGCTATGATACGGGTCGACAGAACGATTGATAGAATTCGGCTCGCCAGACCACGGCGAATATCTATCAGTGTCGACCCGTAGACCCATCGCGAATACAAGTCGTCAACTACCCATCACAGATGACGATAGACGAATTTTTCAGCAGCGATGGTGTACCCTCCGGTGGTGGCAATGATGAAATGTTACCCCCGCAGAGCCCCTTGTGAAGATAGCTAACCCTGAGCCACCCACTCTCTGAAACGCCGAGAAAATCTCCTGATAGATACTGCGTTACCCCCGCTGATACTGCCGACTATACGTTCGTAAAGATATTCGCCACCCCGGACTGAGCGATTTCTTCTGTAATCTTAAGCCGCCAGTATGACTCACGGGTCGGACGATCCACCACAACACTCCGTATGTACGTCTTCACAGTGGCGCAATTATACGATCGGTTGGAACGATTTACCGGGTCGGATCTGTCACACCCCAGTAATGGCTTCCAACTGAGCATATACTATACACTGAATCGCGTGGTTAGCTACCAAACCCGAAATTAAACTGCTACTCCCTCTCAGCGCCATATTTATATCATTTGATATATGATTGTTATGAACGATGAGTATTGATGTTCTTCACGTCGACGACGATCCCGATTTTGCCGAGTTGGCTGCCACATTTTTGGAGGACGAGAACGACCGAATCACCGTTGAGACGGCAGTAAATGCTACCGAAGGTCTCGCCCGACTCGACGAACGGCAATACGACTGTATCATTTCAGATTACGATATGCCGGATCGAACTGGAATCGAGTTGCTTGAACTCATCAGGAAGGAGAACCCTGACGTACCGTTCATTCTATTTACTGGAAAGGGGAGCGAAGAAGTTGCCAGCGACGCCATTGCTGCCGGTACGACCGACTATCTACGAAAAGGCACCGGCACCGAACAGTACGAACTACTTGCGAACCGAATTCAGAATATCGTTACCCAGTATCGGGCCCAAAACCGCGCTGCCAAGCTTGATCGCATCCACACCTTGCACAGCGATATCAACCAGGCACTCGTGCGGGCGGACACACGATCGGAGATAGAGCAGCGTATTTGTGAGATAATCAGTCAGTCAGAGCCCTATCAGTTCGCATGGATCGGTGAGGTCGGCTCCGATACCGGCCGTATCAGACCACGAGCCTGGGCCGGAATTGAAGATGATATCTTTGACGATATCACTACCATCACCGGTGACGGGTCGGCTGCCCAGGGTCCAACTGGTATTGCCTTGCGTGAACGACGCATTGCTGTCTCTCAGAACTACCAGGCGGACGCGGAGTCCGAGCCGTGGTGTGAGGTGGCACTCGAAAGCGGCTCTCAAGTGGCTGCTGCTGTCCCACTGGAATACGAAGACACACTGTATGGCATACTCAGCGTGTGTGCAGAACGGCCCCACGCCTTCGATGAAGATGAACGGCAGTTATTCGACGAACTGAGTACCGACATATCTCATGCAATACACGCGTTGGACGTGCGTGTACAAGCGCGCAACGAGCGAGACAGGCGCCAGGCGCTGTTCGAGAACGCGCCTGTACCGGTGGTAGCCATGGAGATAACCGATGATGAGAACGATATCATGATAACTGCTGCTAATGACGAATTCAAATCGGTGTTCGGTTTCGATGCAACTGAAATACTCGGTGAGGATCCAGCCGACAGAATCGTCCCCGAGGATAAGATGAGCGAACACGAGACGTTCCGGCGACGAGCGAAAGCAGGCGAGACAATCATTACAGAAGTCGAACGGAAAACAACTGATGGAACCCGTCCGTTCCTCATGCATGTTATCCCGTTCACAGGAGGTGGTGAACAGGCCGTTGGGACGTACGTATGGTACACCGACATTTCTGGCCGAAGAAAGCGTGAACTCCAGCGGTACAAGACAGTGGTCGAAGCTTCCGGCGATCCCGTCTATACGTTGAACGCGGATGGTGAGTTCAGCTTTGTCAACGATGCATTTTGCGAGATGACTGGCTATGATGAAGAGACGCTACTGGGTGCCCACTTTGCATCTCTCCTCGCTCAATCGGATAGACTCCGGGGGGAATCCGTCCTTCGGTCAGTCTGGGATGCAGACACGGATCGTCGCACGAGTGAACTCACTGTCGTCCATCAGAACGGATCAAAGATCCCTTGTGAGATTCATATCACACCGCTCCCGGACACGAAGACGGATGAGTTACGAGGAAATGTCGGCGTCATCCGGGACGTTAGTGAACGCAAGGCACAGGAGAAAGAACTCCGTCAGCAGCGGGATGCGCTTGAAGAGAAAAACGAGCGGCTCGATAAATTTGCCAGTGTCGTCAGCCACGACCTGCGAAACCCATTGAGTGTCGCGCAAGGTCGGTTGCAACTCGCGCGTCAAGAGTGTGACAGTGACCACCTCGACAATGCCTCTGATGCAGTA
>JAQCNK010000140.1 GCA_028275075.1 Haloarcula sp.
GGACGGTCACGTCGTAGAGTGCGATGTCCGATCGGAGCGAGGAACTAGTCGATGGGAGTGAGAGGTCGGCGTCATTGTAGAGCACCAGCGAGTAGCTCCCGCTAATCTGGTCCGCGTTGGCAAAGGAGATATCGTAGTTCTCACTGCCCTCGACTCCGGTACCGGAAGCGAAGTGGAAACGTTCGCCCGTCGAGCCGGTGGCGAGCGCGCCACAGTACTCTCCCTCGATAGTGCCGCCGGTGACATCGATGTCGAAGTCGGTGCTGGAAGTATCTTGGGTGACCTCACAGTCCGCGACGACAGTGACCGACCCGTTGTTCCTCAGCGTCCGGACGTGAACAGCGTCCGTCCCGTTGCGCCAGATTCGCGCACGCCAACTGTCGTCTGTTCCAGTGGCGAGCGAGCGCTGGGCTCGTATCTCGAACGCTGAACTATTGTTGCTCGCGGATATCGAATCGGCTTCGATTATAAACGCTCGCGTACCGTTTCCGTCGTCGGCGCGTGAAACTCCCGACGCGAGGACGTAGTCGTTCGTGCCAGTCTCGTTCGAAAACGTCGATCCATCCGACTGGTAGAGCCGTCGCCCCTCGCTATACGATTGGTTGGCTACGTCGACGATACGTCCAGAGCGGGCCGACTGGCGTCCGGTCTGCTTCGAGATGTTCCTGACACTGGCCCTGACAGCAGCAGTCAGATCAGTAACCGATCCGTTGTCGTTTCGGTTCGCCGCTCTGATACCGTCGCCGACGTTGGTTGCCACGTCCGCCCGCATCGACAGTGCCCCGTCACTCCCGGCCGTGTCGCCGCGGCTGGCCAAGTTTTCGGTAAAGATGGCGGAGTTGACGATCAGCGCAAGCGCGACGAAGATGACCGCCAGCACGAAGGCGGCGATGAGGAGTATCTGTCCGCGGTCGCCGCCGTTCAGATGCGCCACACGACCACCTCCACCCGCACCGTGTTGTAGAGGTTCGCCCCCGTATCCGGCATGGGGTAGGTCATGTTCTGGGTGTTGAGCCGGGTCGAACCCGCTGTCTCGTCGGCCGCGTACAGCGGGTCGTCGTCCCACAGCGTCACTGTGTGTGTCGCCGTGACAGCGTTGTCGGTCGGGGAACCGCTGAAGACGTATCGCCGAGTTTTCGACTCGCCGGTGGCGGTCTGGTACCGGAAGTAAATGTTGAACGCGATCCCGTTCTCGTTGAACGACCGTTCCAGTATCGCACCGAACTGGTTGTCTGGCAGCCCCGATTCGTAGTACCCCTTGTCGCCCACATCGTGGTAGCGAGCCGAACTGTTATTCCAGTAAAGCACGGCGGGTTTCAGCGCCCCCGCCTCAGCGGCCGCGGCGAGTGCCCCCTCTCCGGTGGCCTCCTGCTGGTTCTCGATGTGCTGGCTGGAGGTACTCGCCGACAGCGGCGTCACAGCGGTCATCTGTAACGCGAAAATGAGACTCGACAGCATTAGCAGCCCGGCGACCGTCGCCTCCAGGGTGTGTGCTTGCCCCCGCATGTCACCACACCTCCACGTACAGCGCCACGTCCCGTCCGTCCAGCGAGACCACCCGAACCGACGTGACCGATGACACCGATGTCGGAACCGGGTCACCCCGCTCCAGACGGGTGTCACACTGGTCGTTCGATGTCTCCACCAGTCCCGTCTCGTTGGCGGTGCCGTCCCAACAGACCACGTCGTGACCCGTTCCGGCAGCGGTGAGGTTGCCGCGGAGGCTCACGTTGACGTCCTGAAACCGTGCGTCGAGTCCCAACTGTGCTTCCAGCGAGTCCCCCGAGAACTGGCAGTTTGCCGTCTCGTCTTTGAAAAACGACACCGTGCAGTAACTGTCCAACACGTACGGCTGCTCCGGCGACGCCAACGTTCCGACCGCCAACTGGTCCGCGACCCGATTCGACGTCAGCCTCTCGTCTTGCGCACTCGCCGTGAACGGCGACAGGGTCCCCGGGATGAACAGGAAGATGAACAACAGTACCGCCAGAAAGATGCTCACGCCGATCGCGAAATCGAGCGTCGTCTGTCCCCGGTCCCCATCCGGTGGACGGCGCCGCGGCTCTTCACTGCGCTGTGCCCTCGGCTCAGGTGACCCGTTATGACCCGACAAGTGTTTGCTAAGGGACTATCGTGAACGATATTAGGGATTACGGCCGACCACGCTATCGGCTCCCGTCCTCGCTTTGCTTCGATGGGTTTAATAAAGG
>JAQCNK010000144.1 GCA_028275075.1 Haloarcula sp.
AACAAGGAGAACGGCTTCCTGGCAGCCAACTGGTCGCTATACAACAACCAGAAGCGCTTGGCCGACATCACGTCCGACTTCGATGTCGAGATGCGTCTGTTCCACGGCCGCGGCGGCTCCATTTCCCGTGGCGGCGGCCCGATGAACGATGCAATGTTGGCCCTGCCCAACGAGACGGTCACCGGTCAGATCAAGTTCACAGAACAGGGCGAGGCCATCGCCGAGAAGTACGCCAATGAGGACATCGCCGAGCGTAACTTAGAACAGATGCTCAATGCACAGGTCCGCGCCCGGCACAACGCCATGGAAGACCCCATCGAGGAAATACCCGAAGAGTGGCGTGCGGCCATGGAGACAGCCGCCCCGGCCGCTCGCGAGGAGTACCAAGACCTTCTGGAGACAGATGGTTTCGTCGACTACTTCGAACAGGCCACGCCCATCACGGTCATCGAGAACCTCAACATGGGGTCGCGACCGGCCTCGCGAAGCGAGGACCGTAGCGTCGACGACCTTCGGGCAATCCCGTGGGTGTTCTCCTGGACTCAGGCCCGCTGTATCATCCCCGGCTGGTACTCCATTGCCACGGGGCTCAACGCGTATCTGAACGACGGCGGGGATATCGAGACGCTCCAAGAGATGTACGAGGAATGGCCGTTCTTCCGAACGAAAATCGATAACGCCTCACTGGCGCTTGCCCGCACGGACTTCGACATCGCCGAGGAGTACGCTGCCCTCGCCGACGACGACCTGCGTGAGCGCATCTTCCCACGACTGGAAGGCGAGTACAACGAAACCGTCGATCTGGTGCTTCAAATCACTCAGCGCGACGGGCTCCTCTCTCGGGAGTGGCTGGAAGAGAATCTCGAGCGCCGCAACCCATACGTCGACCCGCTGAACTTGCTGCAGGTCCGGCTGCTCGCCCAGTCCCACCTCACAGAGACCGAGAAGCGAACACTCCGCCTGACTGTCCAGGGAATTGCCGCCGGAATGAAAAACACTGGATAACGAACCGGTATAGATTTTTATTACGGGTATTGTTACTACCGAAGGTTTTAGCGTTCGGTAGATAGCATACGCCCCATGGCACTTGAAACGGTCCTGCTCGCCGTCGGTCCCAACGACGCGAACAGAATCGACGAACTGGCCAGTACAGCGGTCGACATCGCCGGCCCGGCCGACGCTGACATAGCCCTCGCACACGTGTTTACCGACGACGAATACGAGACGGCCGTCGAGCGCCTCGATTTCGAGGCCGTCGCTCAGGCTGACCCCGACGAGGTGGCTGAGCGCCACGCAACGGTCAAAGAACTGCGGGACTTACTCGAAGAGGCCGGAATCCCGACGAGCGTTCGCGGGGCCGTCGGCGACCACGGCGACGAGATCGTCGCGCTCGCCGACATGACCCAGGCTGACCTCACCGTGGTCGGCGGTCGCAAGCGCTCGCCGACCGGCAAAGCAGTCTTTGGCTCGACGGCTCAGAAGGTCATGTTGAACGCGCCGTGTCCTGTCACGTTCGTCCGCGGTGAAAACTGAACGTACTTTAAGGGCCTCACGTGTCGCCCTCACGGCGACACACTGTGTTTTCCCCATGCGTCACGCAACTGCCGGCGCCACAGCTAGCTCTACCGCGAACGGGTCGCCGAGTAGCCGGCACAGCAGTCACTGGGGAGCGATGAAAAAGTCGGCCGAGCGATTAGCTCACGAGCGCGGCTTCAAGCAGTTCGAGCGGATGGCGAATCTCGTAGCCGGTGCCGTGTTCCATCTGACTCGCACAGGTGGGACACTCGGTCATACCGACCTCCCCCTCGGCGTGTTCCATGTGTTCGAACATCTCCTCGCCGATTTCCATGGACTTCTCGTATTTTTCTTGTTTCCAGCCGTAGGTGCCCGAGATACCCGAACAGGACTCCCCGACATCCTCGATGCCGGCGCCGTCGAGGTCGCGGAACAGCTCTACCGACTGGCGTTCCAGTCCCTGGTTGCGGGCGTGACACGGGGCGTGGTAGGCGAATTCGTCAGCCAGCTCGCCGGACACTTCTGTCTCTTGGATATCCGCTTTGATATCCTCGTGGATACGCAGGTACTCGAGAGACTCGAAGGTGTTAGACGCCACCTTTTCGATGCCCTCGATGTCGAACAGCTCGGGGTACTCCTGTCGGAGCGCCATCGAACAGGAGGTACACGAGGCGATGGCGTCGTACCCCTGGTCGACGAGGTCCGACATCGAGGAGACGTTGACCTCCGCGTGGCGGCGGGCGTCTTCCAGCATCCCGTTGGCGAACATCGGCGTCCCGGAGCACTTCTGGTCGGGCGCGACGACCTCGTAGCCGTAGTGTTCGAACACCCGGACCATCGCCTTGCCGACGTCCGTCGAGTTGAAATTCGAGTAACAGCCATGGAAGTACGCCACCTTCTTGTCGGCGTTGCGGTCCAGTCCCAGTTCCTCGCGGCGCTGCTGGGCGTTGCGGCGGGAGGCGTCGGCGCCGCCGCGTTCGGCCCACCACTCGCGGAACGTCTGGGTGGCAAACTCGGGGAACTCCCGCTCTTTGGTGACGCCAAGCGTCTTCTCCATTAGCCAACGGGCCGGACCGAAGTTCATCCCCCAGTTGGCCAGGCGGGGGACCTTGCTCGCGATGGTCGCCGACGTGCGGTAGTTGCTGAGGATGCGGTTGCGCACGTACTCGATGGAGAACTTGTCCATCTGGTTCTCGACGTACTCTCCACGTGCCGTGTTGTGCATCTGGCTGAGTGGGACACCCGATGGACAGGCGTTGTCACAGCGCATGCAGTTCGAGCACGACATCACGGTGTCGTCGATCTCGTAGTCTTCGTCGGTCTGCTTGAGCCGCCACTGTTCGGGACCTTGGAACTTCGGGCCAGGGAAGTCGTCATCAACCTCTGCGACCGGACAGTTAGTGTCACATACAGAACACTTGAAGCAGGAGTCTGCGCCCGGTCGCAGGTCGAAGTCATTACTGTCGGGGAATACATCTACGGGCTCGAACTCGTGGCCCGTGTTCGGCTCAACTGGGTCGAACTCTGTTGGGGTTTCTGCGTCGCTCATTGTGCCTCCGCTGCGGCGTTTTCGCCCGCCACGTAGCCCGTTGCAATCGATACTCCGCTTCCGGATTTCTCGGCTTGGAAGTCGTAGCCACCCAGCACCGAGCCCGCCGCACGCAGGTTCTCGAACTCAACCGAGTCAGACCCAGTTAGCGGACGGAGACTCTCGTCGGTTTCGACGCCGAAACGGGCAAAGGGGTGGTCGCCAAAGGCGTCACGGTCGAACCAGTCGTAGCGGTCCTCACCGTGTTCGATGTGACAATCGAAGATCGGCTCGTGGACACTCTCGCGATCGGATTCGATACCTTTGCCAACCAGGCCGCCAGTCGCGAGAACGTACTGGTCGGCGCTGTTGGGAATCCGCGCGCCGTTCTTCTCAATGTACACCGTCTCGATCGTATCGCCGTCGGCGTCGAAATCGACGACCGGGTTCCCGGTCTCGAAGCTCGCACCAGAGTCGTCAAGCGCTTCGAAGAGGCGGTCCTCCAGTCGGAGTCCCGGCAGCGACGGCGGCCCCATCGGGACCTCGAAGACATCTGCGCCGATCTTCTCTTCCAGGGACGCGCGTACGGCGTCCGTGTGGTCGTCGCCGAGAATAGCGGGGAAGCCGACCCGTGGCTCTTTCTCACGGACAGTGTTAATCCGCTCGGCCAATGCGTCTCGGGCACCTTTCTTGCGGCCACGCACCGCGATCTCGCCGTTGGTGTCGAGCAGTTTGGCGTACCGGGTGATCTTCGCGTCGGCCTGCAGGTCGCCCGGGAACCGGATGGTCTCACCACGAACATCGAAGGGGACGCCCGCGGCCGCAAGATGGGCCGCGGCGTGTGGCGCGTCAAAGTCGACCATCGATTCTAGGCCCACCAGCAACACGTCACGGTCATCACTCGCCAGTCCCGCGGCCGCACCCGTAGGGTAACGCGCGGTCGGTTTGATTGTCCCGCCGTGGGTTGGGACTAAGGCGTTGGTTTCGGTGTGGCCACCGCGGTAGTCCGTCACGTCATCGAACAGGTCCATGGCTTCACGGACTGTCTCGGTGCCGACCGTCTGATACGGGTGCGCGTCGTGCAGGTCGCTCATCGCTGCGTAGGGGTCAGTTATCGGTCCCGCACCGTCAGGCGTGTACCCCAGCAGATCCACCAGTCCGGAGGCGTGGCGCAACGAACTCTGCTTGTAGGAAACCAAGCGTACATCCGACCCCTCGCGTGCGGCCTTGAGCGCGCTCGTCAACCCGGCAAGTCCGCCACCGATAACCAACACCTCCGAGTTAATCGCCATTCCGTGTGCCTCCGTCTGCGGCTACGTCAACAGTTTCTGCGCTGCCACTTGCACTAACACCGCTGTCGAAGGCGGCGAAGTCGACTGGATCCCCGTCTGCCGGGTCGTTGTCGCGGTTTTGCGTCGTCGCGTGCAACGCATAGTTCAGTGCGGCCTGTGAGAGTTGTTCCCCCCACAGGGCGTGGCGCTGCCCCTTCCAGCGCTCTTGGAGTAGTTCGTCCCAGGCCTCCCGAGCGATAGTCTCGTCGTACTCGCCGTGGAGTTCGCTGGCCAGTCGGCTACAACAGAAGCCACCCTGGCAGTTCCCCATCGACGCTCGGGTCCGGATACGGACTGCGTTGAGGTCTGAGCCAGATTGGGAGATAGCATCCTGAACTTCCGCGCGGGTGACACCTTCACATCCACAGACAGTCGGGTTCGGGTCGCTTGTCTTGAGCACATCGTCGGCACGCGAACCCAGCCGTTCAACGCTCCGGCGGCCGATTGGCGACCGGAGGCCGAACTCGTCCATATAATCACGCAGCACAGAGAAGTCCTCGCTACCTGGCAGGGGCTCGTCTGCGGTGCGACACTCAGCATCAATTCCGAACTTATCACAGACGTGATCGGATATCTCTTCGCCCATCATCCGGTAGGTGGTGAACTTCCCGCCAACGATTGAGGTCATTCCCTGCAGGTCGTCACGCTCGTCGTGGTCAAGCAGGAAGTAGTCGCGGGTGATATCTGTCGGGTCATCGCTACCGACATCCGGCGGCTCGTACAGCGGGCGAACACCCCAGAACGAGCGGATGGTTCGGGCCTCTTCAAGCATCGGCACGAGCTCTTTGAGCGTGTCGATCATCTTGTCGACCTCCCATCCCTCTTCTGGGTAGTCCTCCGGATCCTCGACTTCCTCGTCTGTCGTACCGAGGATAGCAGTCGTCTCGTGTGGGACAACGATATCGGCGTCACCTTTCGGTTTGCAGCGGTTGACGACCGTATCGACCTGCCGGATGTTCATGATGGTCATCACGCCCTTCGAAGGGCGGACCTCGATGTCTACGCCGGCCATGTCACCGATGCGGCCGGCCCAGGCACCGGTTGCGTTGACAACGTAGTCCGCGTGTATCTCTTCGGTGCAGCCCTCTTTGCCGTGGACACGTTTGCCCTCACCTTCGGCGTGTTCCACTTCCAGGCCGACAACATCGTCGTCCTCGATGATGAGATCCGTGACTTTCGAGTGGGTTTCGATACGGGCGCCGTGTTCCTCCGCGCTGGCGGCGTTCGCGACGACCAGTCGGAAGGGGTCAATAGCGCCATCGGGAACGGTGATCGCCTTATCGATGTCTTTCGCGAGGTGGGGCTCCATGGCTCGGGCCTCCTCACCGGAGATAACTTCTGCGGGGATGCCACACTCCTTACATCCCTCGAGTTTCTTCTGGAAGTACTCCTCAGAGTCCTCCGGCCGTTTGACGAAGAGACCACCGGTCATCTCGACGCAGTGACTCGCAATGTCCCGTAGGACGCGGTTCTCTTCGATGCACTCGGTTGCGCTGGCCTGGTCCGCAACGGCGTATCGGCCCCCACTGTGGAGGAGCCCGTGCATTCG
>JAQCNK010000194.1 GCA_028275075.1 Haloarcula sp.
TCGAGGACGATACGGTCGATATCTTGTTCGTCGACGTATGCGAGCAACACGTTGGCGTAGTCGCCCGGACTGAACAGATACTGATCAGCGCCGAGGACATCGGTGCTGAGCTCCAGATTCGCGGGCAGTTCTCCGCCCGTGTCCTCCTCGACCCAGGCCTCAACCCGCGTCAACAGGTCGCTGGCGGCGGCCAGTTCTGTCGGCGCGTCGGGGTCAACCGCACGGGTGGAGGCTACGTCGACAACGTGGAGTTCGACCGGCCGGTCCGTGGCCGCGTCGGCGGCGACGTCGACGGCGTAGGCAACGGTGTTGCGAACCGTCACGGAGTCGGTGACGGGCACCAGCAGCCGGAGAGCGTCGGGTGTAGTCACGATATTTTGTGAGCGTCCTGAATCTGTGTGTTTGAGAATCGCTACAGTCGTTATCGGTAGCGAGCAACGGGATACGCAAAACTATTTCGCAATCACTCGTTCGGGGATGATTAATCGCTCAGTTTCTCGCCGAGTTTCTCGGCCACAGCGACACCTAACCCTTGCTTGTCGCCGGTGTACTCCTCGTGGTCGGCGCCCTCGACGAGTAACGCTCTCGTCTCCGTCTCGCCCATTACGCTTGCGTCGTTCGCGACGACAAAGGCGAGGTCCACGCGGTCCAACAGCTCACGTCCGTGAGCGAGCAGGTCCTCGTCGCCGCCGCTTGACTCCACCTTGAATCCGACAATGGGCAGATCGGGGTGGTCAGCGCGGACGGTGTCGATGAGCTTTGGCGTCCGCTCGAGTTCGATCGTCAGCCGGTCCTGGCCGCTGCGTATCTTCTCGTCTGCGGGCTCGACCGTGTAGTCCGAGATGGCGGCGGCGGAGACAAGCGCGTCCGCGCTGTCTGTGGCAGCCATGGCGGCAGCGGTCATCTCGGCCGCGGATTCGACGCGCTCGACAGCCGCGTACGGTACGTCCGGTCCGTCGTGGATCAGTGTCACTTCCGCCCCGAGGACGTGGCAGGCTCGTGCAACCGCCCGTCCGGTCCGACCCGAGGCGCGGTTCGAGAGGGTCCGGACGGGATCGACCGACTCCGTGGTCGCCCCCGCAGTGACGACGACGTGACGACCCGCCAGTGGCTGCTCGCTGGCCGCACGGGCAACTGCCGTGACGATGGCCTGCTCGGTCGCAATCTTCGCTTTCCCCTCCTCGATTCGGGGGTCGACGAAGTCGACGCCCCAGGACTCGACCCGGGAAATGGCGTCAAGCACCCCAGGGTGGTCGTACATCGGTTCGTGCATCGCCGGGGCGACGACGACCGGGAGCCCCGCCCCGAGCGCCGTCGTCGCAGTCGTCGTCACCGGGGTATCGTCGATAGCGGCGGCGACTTTCCCCACTGTGTTCGCGGTCGCTGGCGCCAGCAAGAGCACGTCCCCCCAGCCGTCGACGCCACACAACTCGACGTGTTCGACCCGTCCAGTGAGGTCGGTCACCACGTCTTCGTCCGTGGCGAACTCGATGGCCCACGGGTGGACGATGCCTGTTGCGCTATCGGTCATCACTGCCCGGACGCTGGCACCTGCCCGCCGGAGTTCGTGGACCAGCTCCACCGTTTTCACTGCCGCGATAGAGCCCGAGATCCCCAGAACGACGTTGACTCCCTCCAACATACCTCGCAGTTCGCTGTCGCGGGATAAAAGTTCGCCCGGTCGACGCCTCACACCGACACCGATGTGTACTGTTTGCTCACGGCCCCCAACAGATACTGATACGGTCGGTTGTGAGAGTCCGGCCTCCAGTACGTCTCACTCGAGAAGTCCCCTTGTGGGTTCGTCGGGACCACCTCGATGGTGGAGTACGTCGAAGAGCCGCCGTACATTGATGTCCAGATGCCGCCGGAAAACCGCGAGAATCCCTACGCTGACAAGTAAGGAAGACGTTCTTATCGCCATTACCCATCGTCGACGACACTGGAATGTATCGTCGGGTCGTCCGGATGTGGCTCGGCGAAGGCCTCGCGCATCCGTTCTATACGGGTCGACAGAACGATTGATAGAATTCGCCTCCGCCAGCCCCGGCGAATATCTATCAGGGCTTCTGTCGACCCGTATAGCCAGTGACTGGACAGAAAGGTGCCGATTCCGTCCCCCAGATCGAGCGCCCGTCTTCGGCGCCCTCGAGCGTCCTACCGCCGGTATCGGTATCTGGCACTACCCGAAGCCTCTTAATGATTCACCCACTAGAAAAGGCATAATGACCGACACCGTTGACGACGTGGACTTACCCTATGACCAAGGCGCCTCGATGCAGAAGAAAATCGAGACGCTACAGGAGCGATTGGAGGTGCTCGAGTCACAAAACGAAGAGATGCGTGACAAGCTTCTGGACGCCAACGCCGAGAACAACAAATACCAGCAGAAACTGGAGCGGCTAACCCACGAGAACAAGAAGCTCAAGCAGTCGCCGCTGTTTGTCGCCACGGTCCAGGAACTCAACGACGATGGTGCGATCATCAAACAACACGGGAACAACCAAGAGGCACTGACCGAGGTCACGGACGAGATGCGTGAGGATCTCTCACCGGACGACCGTGTCGCGGTCAACAACTCGCTGTCCATCGTCAAGCAACTCAACGACGAGACGGATGTCCGCGCCCGGGTCATGCAGGTCGACCAGTCGCCTGATGTCACGTTCTCCGACATCGGCGGCATCGAAGACCAGATGGATGAAGTCCGGGAGACGGTTGAGATGCCGCTCATCAACCCGGAGATGTTCGAAGATGTCGGCATCGAGCCGCCAAGTGGTGTCCTGTTGCACGGCCCGCCCGGCACGGGCAAGACGATGCTCGCGAAAGCCGTCGCCAACGAAACCGATGCCACCTTCATCAAGATGGCCGGGTCCGAACTCGTTCACAAGTTCATCGGCGAGGGTGCGAAGCTCGTTCGGGACCTCTTCGAACTCGCCCGTCAGGAAGAGCCCGCTGTCGTCTTCATCGATGAGATCGACGCTATCGCCGCCAAGCGGACCGACTCCAAGACGAGCGGTGACGCCGAGGTCCAGCGGACGATGATGCAACTGCTCTCGGAGATGGACGGCTTCGATGACCGCGGTGACATCCGGATCATCGCCGCCACTAACCGCTTCGACATGCTCGACCGCGCAATCCTGCGGCCGGGCCGGTTCGACCGCCTCATCGAGGTGCCGAACCCCGACATCGAGGGCCGCGAGCAGATCTTCCAGATCCACACTCGCAGCATGAATATCGCGGCCGATGTCGAGTTCAGCGACCTCGCCGAGCAGATAGAGGACGCCTCCGGGGCCGATGTGAAAGCCATCTGCACCGAGGCCGGTATGTTCGCCATCCGGGACGACCGCACGGAGGTGCAGATGGCTGACTTCCACGACGCCTGGACGAAGATACAACAGGACGAAACCGAGGACGGCGACGTCTCCAAGACGTTCGCGTAACTACGTCTCGCGTCTTCAGGCGCGGAAAGAGAACATCCGACACGCGTTCCAGAACACGGAAACCCGTTCAATTCTGAGAGGGAGTATGGCCGTTGCAGACAGACTCCAGTCGCAGGCTCGGACCGCGCCGCGCCGTGTCACCGCCGTGTTATCGCTCGTCGGCTACGCGCTCGTTTTCGGAACTTTCGGGGGCGTCGTCCCGTTTCCAACGATCAGTAACGAGACCGTTATCGTCCTCAGTGACGCCATCGCTGTCGTCAACACGGTGGCGCTCGTCTCGATACTCGCCGGCATCTACTTCATCCGAACTGACCAGGTCAGGAAACACCGGGCGGCGATGTTGACCGCATTCGCACTCATCATCCTGTTTCTCGGGATGTATCTCCTGAAGGTTGGCGGCGGCTTCGAGAAGTCCATTCTGGTCGAGGGAGCCGTCTACTACGCCTATCTTCTGATGCTGGCCATCCACATCCTGCTGTCTGCCGTCTCGGTCCCGGTCGTTGTCCACGCCGTCGTGCTGGGTCTTTCCCACAGTCCCAGCGAACTCCGACAGACGGCCCACGCGACGGTCGGCCGCATCGCCGTCGCCGCTTGGGGGCTCTCGCTGTTTCTCGGCATCGTCACCTACGTCATGCTGAACCACATCTACGGGTGGGTGCCACGCGGCGGGGAAGCGGCGTTTCTCCTGGCTGTTGTCGGCCCGAAACTGCGTCGGTAAGGCGGAGTGCCACGCAGTTACTCGGGAACGGCCAGTGACACCACAGCTACGCGTTCGTTCCTGGGATGTGCGGGCGCACTGTCTGACTAATGACCGCGAGACAGACCAGCAGACCGATGACTAGGAACGGGATACCGAACTCCGGGGTGAACAGTGTGTAGGACAGCCAGCCGATCAGCATGTTCAGGGCGGACAGCACGTATGGGTAGAGTATCTGACCGATGTTCATTGCTCTCAGTTGGATATCACCGGGCACTCATAAACAAACTACCAATGGTCAAAATGCGGTTTGAGCATCCGAAGTCGACGCACGCTCCCAAGCCGAGCGTCGACGGTGTCCGGTCAGTCCGTCCGCGGCAGCAGCGCTGCGCCCACACCGAACGACACGACAGCACAGACCGAAAGCACCACCAGTGGTACCACCAAGTCACCACTGCCCGTACTCACCGACCGCACACCTCTGGAAAAGTAGGTCAGCGGAGAGAGCCAGGTCGGGAACCACGCCGGCAGCAGTTCGGGCGGGACGAACGTCTCCGAGAGGAAAAGCAGTGGTAACGCGATGCCGTTGCTCGCGGAGATGACTCCATCCTGTGAGCTAGCCAGACTACCCAGCATCGCGCCCACGCCACAGAAAAGCACGACGCCGAGGACAACGAAGGGGACGAGCAGCGGCGAAACCACGATTTCCGCGCCGGTCAGGACGACCATCAGCCCGAGCAGGACGAGCCCCGCCAGCCCGATGATCACCGTGTTCACGAGTGTCTGTGCCAGCAACCACTCGGGCCGAGTGAGCGGGGTGGTTGCTAACTTCTCGAAGCGGTTGCCGTCTCGGTGTCGAGCGACTTCGCTACCCACGCGCGAGAGCGGCGTGAAGAGAACGACCACCGCGAGATAGCCTGGCAGATAGTACGCCGGTTCACGGGTGAACAGTCCGCCGCCGCCGGGACGGGTCTGGACCAGCACGCCGAAGATGACGACGATGATGAGCGGGAAAAAGAAGGTGAAAAAGACCGCCGTCCGGCGGCGCAGAAACGCGCGGCTCGCCGCTCTCGATTCGGCCTGGAGGCGGCCGAGACGGCTCACCGGGACCCCCCAGCGGTCGCAGTGACGGTCGCTTTGGGTTCACCGGCCCGCCCGACGCCTGTCCCTGTCAGTTCCAGATAGACATCTTCGAGCGCCGGCTGCTTCCACGTCAGGCTGTCATAGCGCAGCCCAACTGCGTCGAGTTCATCGGCAACACTCCCGATAGATTCCGGTCGCACACCGTAGATGACGAGCCGGCCGTTGCGGACGGTCATCTCGGCCGGGTAGTCGATCGCATCGACAGCGGCCTCGTCGAACTCCCCGTCGATATGGAGCTGGCTCGCGCCGCCGTGGTCGGCCACGAGTGTCTCGGGAGCATCGAGCGCGACGAGCCGACCCTCGGCCAGTAGCCCCACGCGGTCGGCCAATCGCTGTGCCTCTTCCATGTAGTGGGTCGTCACGAGGATCGTGACGCCCTGCTCGGCAAGCCCTTCGAGCAACTCCCACAGTGACTGCCGGCCGGCGGGGTCGATACCTGTCGTCGGCTCGTCGAGGACGAGCAGATCCGGGTCGTTGATCAGCGCCGTCGCCACACAGGTCCGCCGTTGCTGGCCGCCCGAGAGGTTCTCGTAGTGGGTGTCGGCCGTGTCCGAGAGTCCAACGTCCGCCAGCACGGCGTCGACATCGCGGGTCTCGTCGTAGAGCCCGGCGTAGTACGCAACCAGTTCGCGAGCAGTCAGGCGCTCGTGGGGCGTGAACGATTGCGGTAGCAGGCCGATGCGGTCCCGGTCGACCGCGGTCGGTGCTTCGCCGAACAGTTCCACCCGCCCGTCGGCATCGGTCGTTCCGGTTAGCGCCCGCACGAGCGTGGTCTTGCCAGCCCCGTTGGGCCCGACCAGCGCCAGTACCTCGCCCGCCGTCGCAGACAGTGACACCCCATCGAGCGCCACGGTGTCACCGTAGCTCCGGCGAACGTCTTCGGCGACGAGTACCTCGCTCATACTGGTGGTCAGTATCGATGGCCGAAAGTCGTTCCGCTATCCTGCTATACGGGTCGACAGAACGATTGATAGAATTCGGCTCGCCAGACCCCGGCGAATATCTATCAGGGCTTCTATCGATCCGTATACACCCGCGCTCGCACTTGTCGCACGATCCCGTCGACATCGTAGTCGTCCTCGCTTTTCTCGTAGACGGGCTCGCCGTCGACAGTGACACGGAAGACGCCGTGGTCTCCCATCACCAGCGTCACGCGGTCGAGGTGTGTCTCCAGGCCGTTCAACACGGCTTGCGCTACGTCCAGTGCGCGCTCGCGGAAACCACAGGGCACGCAGTACTCTATCTCGACGGTCGTCATGGAGACGCATAGACAACGGCTGGTGACAAATCCACCGGCACGCACTCGACACGTCGTGAGAGCAGGCGCTGGGCTATCGGAAATCGCGAACCGCAACCCCGCTGGTCCGTCTTACCGTCCGCTCGCCTGTCGCAGCCAGCCGACGACACTCACGTCGAACCGGTGGACGGCAGACAGCAGTCCGACCGAAAGCAAGAAGATTACCGTCGAAAGCCCGTAGGACTGGAACATTGCGGCCTCGTAGAGCGTTGCCCCGACGCCGGCGAACCCACCGATAACGGACGCCAGAATGGGGAGGACACAGCTCACACAGGAAAACAGGCCGACCACACCGCCGGCAAGCCCGCCGCTGGCGTCAACGACGGTGACGTAGACGAGATACGACAGTGCGAGGTAGCCCGCCACTTTCCAGGGCGTGATAACCAGCCCGAGGCTCGTCCCGCTGTAGACGAACGTCGGCGCAAAGCCGGGTGGCGCTGCGAGGACAACCCGCAGTCCCGCCCCTGCGCCGCCGGGCCCGAAGACGCCGCCAACGTAGCCCAGCACAACGCCGTAGCCAAGAGCGACGGCGCCGGCGAGGGCGCGCCGACGGGACGGAGCGGGCGCGGGCCGAACAGTGAGCAGTACCCAGCCGGCGACATTGAGCCAGACAAACGGGAACGCGAGCAGGAGGGGGTCGGTCGCGGCCCCCTGGATGAGGAGCAGATACAGCAACACCAGCAGTAGCTCAGCGTTGATGACGAGAGCCCACAGCGCGAGTGAACGGCCCTCGGGGAGCAGCCCGCGCCAGGCAGTGTGACGCGTGCTCATAGTGCCAGTGAGTCGACGACGATGGACACCAACAGTAGTCCGAGGTAGGCGTTCGAGGCGTGGAACGCACGGAACGCGGCCCCCTCGGTCTGTTCACGGTGTAACCGGATCACCGCCCACAGGAAGACGGCCCCGACAGACGCCGAGGTGAGCGCATACAGCCAGCCCAGCGATGTCAGCGCCGCCAGGACACCCGAGCCGACGAGCGTCGCGCCCAGGTAGTACACGATGTGCTTGCGGGTTTCGGTCTCGCCACGGACGACCGGCATCATCGGGAAGCCGCCTTTCTCGTAGTCGTCTTTGTACGCCAACGCGAGATTGTAGAAATGGGCGGGCGTCCACAGAAAGATGACGCCGGCCAGCGCGACGCCGGGCAGGCCGAAGCTCCCCTCGACGGCGACCCAGCCGATGAGCGCGGGGAGCGCCCCGGCTGCCCCCCCGAGGACCGTGTTCTGGACGGTGTTCGGTTTCAACACGAGCGTGTAGATGACGCTGTAGAAGAGGATAGCCGTCAGGCCGAGCGCTGCCGCCAGCACGTTGACCTGCCAGAACAGGACGAGCGCGGCGGCCGCGAGCGCGATGCCGAACGCCATCGCGTTGGCCACCGGAATCCGATGGGTCGCGATCGGCCGGTCGGAGGTCCTGTCCATCCGCTTGTCGATGTCACGCTCCAGTACGTGGTTGAACGTCCCCGAGGCACCGATAGAGAGGACGCCACCGCCCAACGTCAGGAGGACGGTCCGGGTCGTGAGCTGTGGTCCGGCCGCCAGCGCCATCCCCGCGGCGGCGACCAGACACAGCAGCCACATCAGCCGCGGTTTCATCAGCCGGAAGTAGGCCCCGACTGTGCCCAGCACGCGCTGTTTCGTGGAGAGGGAAGCGGTCGGCGGCAAGTCGCTCTGCTCGTCCTCGGATATCGGCGCCGGCGAGAGGTCGTCGACAGGCGCTTCCTCGTCGCTGCCAGTCTCCGCTTCGAGCTGCCACGCGAGCGCGAGCACGAACGAGACGAAGATAGCCATCCCGACACCGAGATGAGCGCCGGGGAGCGTCCCGGCCGCCCCCGAGGTGGCGACGAACGCGCCCAGGGCGATCTGGACCGGATACAGTGCGATACCGACCACGAGGGCGGCTTTGACCCGACGCAGGCTCGCCGACCGCATCCCCACGGCGACGGTGCCAACTGCGAGCAGGCCGACCACCGCGGCGAGCAGTCGGTGGCCGCGCGCTATCAGCAGGTCGGGTTCCGCGAGTGTGACCGGCCCCTGACACAGCGGCCACGAGCTACAGGCGGCGACGGCGTCCGTGATAGCTGCCGTCGCGCCAGCAATGACCAGCAGATAGACGCCGACGGCCGTTGCGGCCAACAGCCCGGTGAGGGTCCGGCTCTCTGCCATTATTGTACCCTTTGGGCACGGACACTTAGACTCCTCGCTTTGCTGGCTCACAGCGGCCGATGGAACTCCCACGTGCGTGGCGGTCGCACTGTTCGGGAGCGCGATTCAGGGCGCGGTCATCCCGTAGACGTTCCCATCGCCGGCCACAAAGACGACATCGTCTACCACGGCCGGCGATGTCACCAGCGAGCCGTCTATCGGCAGTTCCCATCGGACCGATCCGTCACTCGCCGAGAGGATATACAGGTAGGTATCGTCGCTACCGACGTAGACGGCGCCGTCGACGACCGACGGTGCCGAGCGGACCCGGTCTCTGGTGTCGAACGACCACTGCCGGTCCCCACTGGACGTCGAGAGAGCCGTGACGCTGTTGTCATCGCTGCCCACGTACACCGTCTCGTCGTCGACAGCGGGCGAGACCGAGACCGGCCCATCGGTCCCGTATCGCCACTGCTCGGTCCCATCATCCGACGCGAGGGCGACAACATCCCCGTCTTGGGTCCCGACGTAGACCTTGCCGTCCGCCACTGCTGGCGAGCCAGACACTGCCTCGCCGACTGTGACGCGCCACTGTTCGCTGCCGTCCGACGTTGCAACTGCGGTGACCGCCCCCGAATCGTCGCCGACGTAGACCGTGCCAGATGCGACCGCTGGCGTCGTTCGCACCGCGCTCCCGGTTGTCACAGACCAGCGCTCGCTGCCGTCCGCCGTCGCCACAGCGCTGACCCGCTCGTTGTCGCTGCCGACGTACACCGTCCCGTCGGCGACCGTCGGTGAGGCACGGACCGCCATCCGGTCGACGAGTGGGTTGGTCGAAGCACCCGCCGCGTAGCGCCACTGCACCTCTCCCGAGTCGGCCGAAAAGGCGTACAGATAGCCGTCGAAGCTGCCGACATAGACGGTCCCATCAGCGACGGCCGGCGACGACCGGACCAGGGCACCGGTGTCGTAGTCCCACTGCTTCGCCCCGTCAACGGCGGAGAGACAGTAAACCGAGCCGTCGTTACTGCCGACGTAGACACTGCCGTCGACGACTGCCGGCGAACTGAACACCTGGCTGTCGGTCGCGTAGCTCCACTGGACAATAACGCTGGTCATCGGCCCGGTCTCGCCCGGCAGTGACCCCGTATTGGCGGCGTCAGCCCCGAACATCGGCCAGCGACCAATCGTCTCGGAAATAGCGGGGTCACTGGTTGGGGTTCGGTACCTGGAGCCGTTGGAACAGCCCGCCATGGCGGCCGTCCACGTCGCTCCCAGTGTCGCGAGATACCGTCGCCGCGTCTTTCGCCCGGACATAGACCCGTCTTCCGTGGGGCCAGAAATAAAGCCATCCACTGCAGGCCCGAGCCAGTGTCGCGCCACGGCCGTGTCTCGCCATGAGCGCGTGTCTCACTGTTCCACACTGATACGGACTGCTGAAGCCGGCGTCGTCAGCCCAATGACTTAGGTGTCTCGCGGCCGTACGTATCGGGCACAGATGGACCCTGAGGAGCCAGCGCCGACAGTCGACGCAAACGCCGAGCCGCCGATCCCCTGTGCTGATTGTCGGAAGGCTCTGCAGTCGAACTCCCGGGATAGCGTCTTCTTTCTCCTCCTGGATCAGTTCACGCTGCCAGTCGTCGGCTGTCGGGACCACCTCGAACAGTTCCGGTCGATATGCGGGCTCACGACGGACGGACGAGCACAGCTCCTCTCCTATCAGCCCGCGGGCGGCATCACCTGCCCCGCCTGTCGCCGCTCGTCACACGGCGCCGGACACGCGATGCTCCCGGTTGCGGGCGGCGCCGCGATGTTGCTGGGCTGTCCTGACCACCAGTCGACTATCGCCGGTCGGTACCAGACCGGGCAGCGGACCCGCCAACAGCTGACCGACGATTTCGACAGCTTCCGCTCGGTTTGATCGCTACCGGACACAATTGTCGCTGGCTTCAGCGGTGGTAACTGACAGCCGGCAGTAGCGGGGGTCGCCGCCCTGTGACGAAACGATTATTTCGGTAAGTGGTTCAGTAGACAGTAATGTCTGATTCTGCTGGCGAGGTCCCCTCCACGTCCGAAACCGACGCCATCGTCGAGGGCGATGCCCTCGTCCGCGAGTACAGCCGCGGTGGGAGCGGTGGCGTCTTCGGTTCAACCGACGCCCCAACAGTCCGGGCCATCGACGATGTCTCGGTCGCCATCGAGCGCAACGAGGTCGTCGGCATCGCCGGCCCCAGTGGGAGCGGGAAGTCGACACTGCTCCACTTGCTTGCCGGGCTGGATATCCCTACGGACGGTCATCTCACGATAGACGGCACCGATATCGCGACGCTCTCGACGCGCCAACGAGGCGCCTTGCGTCTGGAGACCGTCGGCATCGTATTCCAACGCTTCCATCTCCTTGACTCGCTCTCTGCCCGCGCGAACGTCGCTCTTCCCCTGCTCGAAGCCGGCCACGCGAAGGGCCCTCGCAGAGAGCGCGCTGAGGAGTTGCTCTCGGCTGTGGGCCTCCCGGATCGAGTCGGGCACAAACCCGGCCAGCTCTCCGGTGGGGAACAACAGCGGGTTGCGATTGCCCGCGCGCTCGCCACTGATCCGGCGCTGGTGGTCGCCGACGAGCCGACGGGTGAGCTTGACTCCGAATCTGGCGACCGCGTCCTCGACTTGCTCGTCAACGCGGCCGACGACCGGGCAGTCATACTGGCCTCGCACGACCAGCAGGCACTGGATGTCTGTGACCGCGTGATCCAGCTGCGCGATGGCCAGGTTGTCGGGGGGCAGTGATGCTCGGTCGGCTGCGAGCGCTGGTCGGCTTAGCCGTGGCCCGTGTTATCGGCCGGGTGCGTATCGCGCCCCAGCGCGTGCTGTTGAGTCTGTTGGGGGTGGCCCTGGCGATCGGACTGATGGTCGCTGTCTCGGGTGTCTCACTCGGGCTCGCGTCGGAATCAGTCATCGAGAGCGAGGGCGTCGACTACTGGGTCGTCCCCGAGCAATCAAACGTCGAGTCGATTGCGGTGTCAGCCGGTGGGCTCCAACTGGGTGATGTGCACGCGACCAGTGTGGAACTCCAACAGGATTCGCGCGTAGACTATGCGACGCCCGTGTTGTTGGAACTGGTACCTGTACAGGACAGGGTGACCGGTGAGCGAACGTATGTCCTGACAGCCGGTGTGGTCCCTGCCGAGGGGACAACGGTACTCGGCCTGCCCGCCTCGGAGCTTGAACCGGGCGATCCCTACTACGGGAACGGCAGCTACAACGGGACCTGGACTGGCGAGGTTATCCTCAACGATGCGGCAGCGTCGGTGACAAACGTGTCTGCGGGTGAGTCGCTGTCGCTCGTCGACGAGACGAACCGGACACTCAACGTGATGAACGTCTCTACTGGTGGCTCCGGCACCGCCGGCGGGACCGTTCCGGTGATGGTGATGCATCTCGCGGAGTTACAGTCGCTGACCGGTGCGACCAACGGTGACACGGCTGACCAGTTGCTGGTCAGTACCAACGACCGCTCGGTTCGGTCATCGCTGGAAGGGCGCTATGCCGGGACCACAGTGGTGACCCGCTCCGGAATTTCGGCCCAGCAGGTCTCTTCGTCGAACCTGCCACTGGCTGTGGCCGTCGCCGCGTTTGTGTCGGCCGTCGTGGTCGGCGTGTTGTTCGTGACGACACTCATGGGGCTTGAGGTGAGTGCGGATCGCCAGCAGTTGGGGGCGCTGGCCGCAATCGGCTACTCCAGTCGATCACTCTCGACGGTTGTGGCCGCCGAGACGGTCGTCATCTCAGTTCTGGGTGGGGTGTGTGGCATTGGCGTCGGTATCCTGGGCATCTTCGGAGCGAACACGCTGGCTGGGCGGCTCTTCGGACTCGACAGTATCGCCATCTTTCAGCCGGTGTTGGCCGGCTATGCAGTCGTCGTGGCGTTCGTTATCGGGCTCCTCGGTGCGATCTACCCGGTCTGGGTGAGTCGCCGCAGCGATGTCGTGGAGGTGCTCTCGTAGATGCCGTCCCGCGTTCGTGCCCTGGCCGGTATCGCCTTTGCCCAACTCCGACACGACCGTCTCCGAACGGTGCTCGCAGTCCTCGGTGTGGCAATGGCTGTCCTTGCGACGCTGTTGCTCGTCAGCACGGGCACCGGCGTTATCGATACCGGGCAACAAAAGTTCGATCAGTCCGGACGCGATCTCTGGGTCAGCGGCGGTGCTGTCGAACTTCGGCCCGGCAGCGCCGGTGGGTTCCAGAACACGCTGGTCGATGCCCATACCGTCGCTGCGAATATTTCGGCGCGCGACGATGTCGCGACGGCCGTCCCGATGAGTTTCCAGACCGTCTATGTCGGCCGGAACACCTCCGAGTATGAGACCGTCGTCGGTGTGGGTGCGCCAGCACGCGGCGGCTCTGTGCGGATTACCGAAGGACGGCCGTTCCAGCAGACAGATGCGGTTCATTACGCCGACGGCACCTACGACGGCGAGATGACCAACGAGGTCGTCATCGACCAGCGCACAGCCACGCTGCTGGGTGTCGGGGTCAACGATACGATCCACATCGGTGGCACGCTAGCGACAGCCCGCGAGAACGAGTTTGTCGTCCGGGGCATTTCGCCCACGTACTCGCGGTTCGTCGGCGCACCAACGGCAGTGGTGCATCTCAGCGAACTGCAGACGGTGACCGGGACGACGGCCAGCGACCGAGCGACGTTCATCTCGGTTGCGCTCACTGACACTGCAACCCCCGAAACAGTCAGTCAGGAGTTACAACAGGCGTATCCGTCCTACACCGTCCGGACGAACGAAGAGCAACTCCAGGCGACCCTGCAAGAGAAGGTGACGGTGATCGCCAGTGGCCTCAGCTTAGTTGTGCTGGCAGTTGTCGCCGGCGTTCTGCTGACGATGAACCTTCAGCTCTCCTTTGTCTACCAGCAGCGCGAACGGTTCGCCGCGTTGCAGGCCCTCGGGATGTCCCGATCCTCTCTCGTCACTGTCGTCGTTGTGAACACGCTGCTCGTTGGCCTGCTCGGCAGTCTCGCCGGCATCGCCCTTGCCGTGCCGTCGACGTGGGCTATCAACTGGGTCGCAGCGACGCTCAGTGGGTTCGAGAACGTCGTTTCGCTCTCCCAGCCGATACTGGCTGGTGGGCTCGTCGCGGC
>JAQCNK010000197.1 GCA_028275075.1 Haloarcula sp.
ATCCCTGCCGTCCGCGAGGCCGTCCACAACGCCCTCATCGACGCCGACATCAAGCTGCTGGAGCCGATCCAGCAGGTCCGTATCGACGTGCCCAACGAGCACATGGGCTCTGCCTCTGGCGAGATTCAGGGCCGACGTGGCCGCGTCGACGACATGTACCAGGAAGGCGACCTGATGGTCGTCGAGGGTGTCGCGCCGGTTGACGAGATGATCGGCTTCTCCAGTGATATCCGCTCGGCAACCGAGGGCCGTGCCTCCTGGAACACCGAAAACGCCGGCTTCCAGGTCATGGCCGACAATCTCCAGCCGGAGAAGATCACAGAGATTCGAGAGCGCAAGGGCATGAAGACGGAACTGCCCGCTGCTATCGACTACTTCTAAACCGCCGGCTTCGGGCGACTCCCGAAGGCGGTCGATACGGTCGCCCAGCGGCGGCGTCTTCGAGAGGGAACCCCGGAACGCGCCGTCGGGTCGGTTCGAGGGCGTGGATGTCGGCGTACTGTTCGAGCGCGACAGCGAGGGTTTGTCGACCCGTATCACCGAAGTCGATGAGCGATGTATCCCACAGCGACGGTCCCGACTGCGACACCCATCCCCGACCGAAACGGCGGGATTCATATGGCTACCCGCTTTGAGTCTCCGATAATGAGACTGACGACATCACAGGAGGTGAGCGGGCGATGAGCGACTCGACCGACGAGGTGCGGTCCTACACAGTGCGACTCGAACTGGTCGACAAACCGGGCGCGCTGTTGGACGCACTCGATCCCATCGCCAGCAACGGCGGCAACCTCCTCTCTATTTTCCACGAGCGGGGGAACCTCACTCCGCGGGGCCAAATCCCGGTTGAGGTCGATCTGGAGGCGACTCCGGAGCGCTTCGAGGGCATCGTTGAGGCGCTGCACGAAGCCGGTATCAACGTTATCCAAGCCGGCGCGGAGCGCTACAGCGAGGCCATAACGGTCGTCCTCTCGGGGCATCTCATCAAGACCGACCTCTCCGACACCGTCTCGCGAATTCAGGAGGCGACCAACGCGACAGTGACCGACCTCTCGCTGTCCGCACCCGAGGGGACCGAAGCGGAGAGCGAAGAACCCTCCAGCGCCCGTATCCGGCTGGCGACGGAACAGAACGCCACCCAGGCCGTCATCGACACCATCCGCGAAGTCGCCGAGGACAAATCGCTCCGCGTCATCGAGCCGCTGGGCCCCGGAGGTGACCTATGAGGCTCGCCGTCATCGGCGCCGGTGCCGTCGGCTCTTCGGTCGTCGAACTCGCCGCTGATTACGGCCACACCGTCACCGCCTACGCCGACTCACAAAGCGCCGCCATCGACGCCGGCGGTATCGACGTCGACGCCGCCTTCGACCGTAAGCAAGCCGATGGTATCGTCGGCGACGACGACCCCGCGGCCGCAGTGGAAGGGCCCTACGACGTACTCGTTGAGGCGACGCCGACGACGCTGGGTGACGCCCAGCCCGGCTTCGGCCATGTCGAGACCGCGCTGGAGACCGACCGTCACGTGGTGCTGGCCAACAAGGGTCCGGTCGCCGAGCGCTACGCAGACGTGCGTGCGCTGGAACGCGATAGTGCCGGTAGCGTCCTCTTCGAGGCCACTGTGGGTGGCGCAATGCCGGTTCTCTCGACTATTGCTGACTTCGACCCCGAACAGATCACCGCCGTTCGTGGGGTGCTCAACGGCACTGCGAACTTCATCCTCTCCCGGATGGGTGCAGAGGGACTCGGCTACGAGCACGTCTTGGCGGAGGCACAGGACATGGGCGTCGCCGAGGCCGATCCGACCTTCGATGTCGATGGCACGGACGCCGCGCTCAAGGGTGCCATCGTGGCGAACGTTCTCTCCGATGGCGGCAACGAGTACACTCTCGCGGACGCCGACGTGGAAGGGATTCAGGACATTGAGGGCAGTGCGCTCGAACTGGCCGCCGAGGACGGCCACACGGTGCGTCTCATCGTCGAAGTGGTCGACGGCGAGGTGCGGGTTGGCCCGCGACTCGTCCCCGAACACGCCCCGCTGGCGCCGACGGGCACGCGAAACATCGTCCAACTGGAGACCGAACACGCCGGGCGGCTCAACATCTCGGGGCGCGGTGCGGGTGGCCCGGAGACCGCCAGCGCGGTTCTGGCTGACGTGGGACGCCTCTGAGTAGCCTCGGCCGCCACGCTCTGATCCCACCCGCTTCGAACAGCGAGACTGATGGCGCTCTCGCAATCATCTTCGGCGGCTTCATCTTCCTGGCCTACAAGGCCTACTCCGAGGAAGTCGTCGAACTGCCGGTGTTTGCCGATATCGCTCGGTCGATCACAGACGCTGTCTGACGACCGCCCTCGGTTCGGTACTACCGCTTTTCTCTCGTGCTGGTTCGCGAGTGGCGACTGCACTGTCTGGTGGCCAGCCGCTGTTTTGATGGTGCTCCCGACATGTCACTCCATACCGAACCGCCAGATGGCGTGGGGATGACGCCTGCACACTTTCGAAATCGTTTTATGAACAACCAGACAAAGACTCCGATACAGCGCCCCTGCGCGTGAGAAACAATATGAGCGACGAACAACACCAGAACCTGGCCATTATCGGCCACGTCGACCACGGTAAGAGCACGCTCGTCGGCCGCCTCCTGTACGAGACAGGATCGGTCCCAGAGCACGTCATCGAACAGCACAAAGAAGAGGCCGAAGAGAAAGGCAAGGGCGGATTCGAGTTCGCCTACGTCATGGACAACCTCGCTGAAGAGCGAGAGCGTGGTGTCACCATCGACATCGCCCACCAAGAGTTCAGCACGGACACCTACGACTTCACTATCGTCGACTGTCCCGGCCACCGCGACTTCGTGAAGAACATGATCACGGGCGCGAGCCAGGCGGATAACGCTGTCCTCGTCGTCGCCGCCGACGACGGTGTCCAGCCGCAGACCCAGGAACACGTTTTCCTGGCCCGAACGCTTGGTATCGGCGAACTCATCGTCGCTGTCAACAAGATGGACCTCGTCGACTACGCCGAGGGTGACTACAAGGCGACCGTCGAGGAAGTCACCGACCTCCTCAACCAGGTCCGCTTCGACACCGAGAACGCGAGCTTCATCCCGATCTCCGCGTTCGAGGGCGACAACATCGCCGGAGAGTCCGACAACACGGACTGGTACGACGGCGATATCCTGCTTGAAGCTCTCAACAGCCTGCCGGCCCCGGAGCCGCCGACGGACGCGCCGCTCCGACTGCCGATCCAGGACGTCTACACCATCTCCGGCATCGGGACGGTCCCCGTAGGCCGCGTCGAGACGGGTATCCTCAACACCGGCGACAACGTCAGCTTCCAGCCGTCTGATGTCTCCGGCGAGGTCAAGACCGTCGAGATGCACCACGAGGAAGTCCCCAAGGCCGAGCCCGGTGACAACGTCGGGTTCAACGTCCGTGGCGTCGGTAAGGATGACATCCGCCGCGGTGACGTCTGTGGCCCCGCCGACGACCCGCCGTCTGTCGCCGATACGTTCCAGGCCCAGATTGTCGTGATGCAGCACCCGTCCGTGATCACGGAAGGGTATACGCCAGTCTTCCACGCGCACACCGCACAGGTCGCCTGTACGGTTGAGTCCCTGGACAAGAAGATCGACCCATCCTCCGGCGAGGTCGCCGAGGAGAACCCGGACTTCATCCAGAACGGCGACGCCGCCGTTGTGACGGTCCGACCACAGAAACCGCTCAGCATCGAGCCATCGGGCGAGATTCCGGAGCTTGGCTCGTTCGCAATCCGAGACATGGGCCAGACCATCGCCGCTGGGAAGGTCCTCAGCGTCGACGACCGATAACAGATGTCCCAGCAGGCACGCGTTCGGCTCGCGGGCACGAGTCCCGAGGACCTGGACAACATCTGCGCCGATGTGCGGGAGATTGCCGAGAAGACGGGGGTCGAGCTGTCGGGCCCCGTCCCGCTCCCCACCAAGACACTGGAAGTACCCACCCGCAAGTCCCCCGACGGTGAGGGGACCGCGACGTGGGAACACTGGGAGATGCGCGTCCACAAGCGCCTCATCGACATCGATGCCGACGAACGGGCCCTGCGCCAGCTGATGCGCATCCAGGTGCCCAACGACGTCTCCATCGAGATCGTCCT
>JAQCNK010000199.1 GCA_028275075.1 Haloarcula sp.
CCGCTACCGACGAGCTGGCGAGCAGGTCGTGGTCGCGGCGGATCCACCGTGCGAGCGACTCTGCGACCGGGATCCCGCCTGTCGCGTACTCGACCGCGTCCTCGAAGAGGCGGTCCCAAGAGAGTTTCCCGTACCGCTCGTGGGCCAGCCGCCAGCCGTCGACAGCGCCGGGGACCGTGAGCGCCGACAGCGGCCCACGGTCGGGGATCGATTCTTCGCCTTCGGTCCGGTAGAACTCTCGGGTGGCCGCCGCGGCCGCCGGACCACTCGCGTTCAGCCCCTCTACGCTCCCGTCGTCCGCGTCTGCAATAATCCAGAACCCGTCGCCGCCGAGCCCCGCCATGTGCGGATAGCCGACGCAGAGAACAGCGTTCGCGGCGATCGCCGCGTCGACGGCGCTCCCGCCGTCCTGGAGCACGCGGCGTCCGGCGGCGCTAGCGAGGTGATGTGGCGTCGCGACCATGCCGCGCGTCGACCGTGTCGGTGATCGGGCCGTGTCGTGTGTTTGCACGAGTTCCGCACTCTGGGAACGTCAAATAACGATGACGTACTACGTCCTAAAATATATCTCAATTGTATAAGTTTGGCTGGCGGTGGCCGCGGCAGCGCCCTCACCACTTCGACCGCGGCCCGCGGTTCCGACTTCCCGATCCTGCTCCGCGCCGAATTAATTCAACGCGTCCAAGCGATCGAATCATATGCGGCCGCTACACCCTGTTTACACGCGGTCGAGGCGAATGCCTCGGGGCTTGACCCCCGGGGTTGAAGCCGACAACCCGTCGTACAAACCACTAACTAGACACATCACTAATTAAGAGACAGCGATGGAGTACAGTCACCGCTACCCCGCGTACCCGACACAAGAGGTAGCGGCTGAACTGGAACGTCACATCAACATTCATCGCCAAGCGTACAACTACACCCTGTACGAGTACGAGAACGTGGACGCCGACAATATTGGCTCCGCGTACAAACACCACAACCGACTTCCCGACTGGAAAGACCAGTTCCCCGTCTTCTCGGAGGTCAATTCGAAGGCCCTGCAACGAATCGTCACGCGGTTCTACCAGAACCTCGACGGCCTCTCCGAGCAGAAACAGAACGGGCGTAAAGTCGGGAAGCTCAACTGGAAGTCACCGAGGGAGTTTCAGAGTATGACGTTTTCGCAGTCTGGCTTCGAACTCAAAAACACGAGTGGCCGACACGCGACACTCTGGCTCTCCAAAATCGGTGACATCCACATCCGCTACCACCGCAACATCCCCGGCGAAGCGGACATCAAAGAAGTCACGATCAACAAAGAGACGACTGGTAAGTGGTTCGTCTCCTTCGGGTTGGAAACCGACGACGCAGACTTGCCCGAGAAACCCGATGTGGACTCGCTTGACGCGAGCAATAGCGTTGGGGTTGACCTCGGCATCCTGAACTACATCCACACGAGCGACGGCAATACTGTGGACTGGCTCGACCTCGAAGACGAGTACGAACGGCTACAACGCGAGCAACGCAAACTATCTCGTAAAAAGAAAGGGTCGAACAACTACGAGAAGCAACGCCGGGAAGTGGCGAAGGTCAAACGCCACATCAAGCGGAAAGTCGAAGACTTCCAGCACAAGCTCACCACGTGGCTCGTCAAGATGTACGACGCCGTGTTCGTTGAAGGCTTGGATGTGAAGGGGATGCTCGAACAGTCGCATAATGCACGGAACAAGCAGGATGCTGCGTGGCGACAGTTCATAACGCTCCTCGAATACAAAGCCGACCTGTACGGCTGTCACGTCGTACAAGTGGAAGCTGCTGGGACGACGAAAGAGTGCGCTCGGTGTGGTGTGGAAACAGAAAAGCCCATTTGGGTCAGGGAACACTCCTGCCCATCGTGTGGCTTTGAAACGGGCAGGGACGCGAACGCGGCGATGAATGTCCTGCAACGCGGCTTTGCTGAACTAGGGCTGGGATGGCCCGAAGACACGCCTGTGGAGACTGCGCTCCCTACGGACACTCATTCAGTGTCCGCAAAGCGCGTCGTAGAAGCAGGAAGCCTCGGGGCTTGACCCCGAGACGATTCACGTCCACCGCCGACCTCGAAGCGTGGTTCGACACTGACTTCGGCGGCCATGAGCCGAGCTACAACCGTCCGCCCGGCAAGCCGCTCCCGGTGATCACCGACGGGGAGCCGGCGGCCGCGACGCGGATGAAGTGAGAGTTACCCCCCGCCGGGCCGACAAGTCGTTCGAAGGAGTTTGTGGTCACGGTAACTGAGACGTTTTTATTTATGGTGGTCTCTAACTTCAGAGAGGTCGTCGGGTGTGAACGCGACAGCTTCTCCGATATTCAGTACGCGTTGTCGGCATCGGTCGATTCTACGCTCTCATATAATGACTGAACCCTATCTCACGACAGTCCTCGAGGAAGCCGAGCACGTTGCCGAGCAGCACGACTAGGTCGCTCGTACGATAGACAACCAAGCCCACGAGTATCTCCGATACGCCGTTCTCCGGGTGCTCGAAGGCGAGGCGGACCACCTTCCAGCAGACTGGACGCCGGTAGACGGCGTGACCGTCGGCTACGGGAGTGACGAGGCGATGTACGACAGCTGGGGCTCCAGCGAAGACTGGTGTGAGACCGTCCCGCCGGAGGAGGCGTGTACCCGTTTCCGGGTGTTCTTCCCGGACGACCACCAGACGGTTCCCCGCGATATC
Source organism: Haloarcula sp. (assembly GCA_028275075.1). Classification (GTDB taxonomy): domain Archaea; phylum Halobacteriota; class Halobacteria; order Halobacteriales; family Haloarculaceae; genus Haloarcula. Next base: position 2,700 of record JAQCNK010000199.1, read on the forward strand.
GTCGACGTGATGGCCGCGCTCGGTGCCTAGCGCGTCTGGACCGGGAGCGCAGCCGCGTGCGGCTCCTACGACCATCGTGAGCGCCGCGAGGTCCACTTCTTGTGGCGGAGGGCCATCCGGTGGAGGAAGTGCTCCACGAGCGGCTCAGTGGCCCTGCGGAAGCCGTCGCTCCGGACGGTGGCCGAACGGGCGACGTTCGCGACCGACTGGTCGTCGACGAGAACACAGAGTCACAGGACGATCTCGATCCCCGCACGAAGCGTGCCATCGACGAAGCGATGGACGTCTCACTCCTCTCGAAAGGTGGCCGCTACGAGGTACAGTCCGCATCCGGTAATAGGTACGAAGTCGACGTCATCGACGAATCGTGTTCCTGTCCCGACTGGAAGCAGCGCTCACCCGAGGGCGGCTGCAAACACCTCCGTCGCGTCGATCACGAGATCGAACGAGGCCGTGTTCCCCGCCCAGACGGCCGCCTTCCTTCTCCATAGGTAGTGAGTGAGCTACTCCACAGGTCGGACCGTGTCGCCATCCCGACGGACTCGGTCGAACGTTGAGAGATACGCGATCCGGTGCTGAACCTCGTCGGTATCCAACTCCAGTTCGGCGGTCAGTTCGTCGACGGTCATCGGTTCATCGAGTGCCTAGAGGACTTCGAGCCCCCGGTAGTACCTATTCGTGAGCTCCTGGACGCGGGCCTCGGTCTCTCATTGTGGTAGTGGCACCTCGTAGTCAGCCGCCAGTTCCTGAAACTCGTCCC
>JAQCNK010000205.1 GCA_028275075.1 Haloarcula sp.
AGTGTGGTCGGTCATCGTTGGTTTGTGTCCATAGTCGAGCGACTCGAGCAGTTGACCTCGCCGGCGTGGACTCTGCATTCGGTGCCCCAGTAGTCGTTTTTCCAGTCCTTCAGGAGGCGGTCGACGGCGTCACGCAGGCCAGCGGGATACTGGTCGAGTTCGGTCTCAAGTCGGTGGCCGCCGTCTCTCACGACCTCGGAGTCGCTCCCGGTTCGGTTTGCGCCGTCGTCGGCTCCGACGGACCCCTCGCGCATCGACGTCTCATAACGCGACAGGTAGTGAACGGCGTTCGTGAGCCGTCTGAGGTGTGCCTCCACCGCCGAACGCTCCCGCACGGACTGGGGAAACTCGCCGAGCACCTGGAGGTCAATCGCCGTCTCGACATAGTTCTCGGATCGCAACCCGTCGCTCTCGAGACGCGGGCGGACGAACTCCCGGGGGAGCGCCTCCTCGTCGACGGTCGGCTCGCCGTAATTCAGCAGGTCGACCCGGTCGACTTGCGCCTCCGACGCCGCGAGCGGCGCGCCCGGTTCGGTAAGCAGCGCGTAGACGAGACAGCGCAAGGGTCGTCCCGTTCGCGGTGCTCTGTCGGTCCGAACAGGGTCGTACCCCAGTACGCCGTCGTCGGGCGAGGGTTCGTCCTCGGCCGCTGGCGGTTCGCTCTCGGTAGCGCTCTCACCGTCGGTTCCCTCGCTGTCGCTTCGGTCCGGGTCATCGCCGACCCCACTGTCGGGGATGTCAGCGTCGACCAGCAACTCCGCCCCGGCGTATCTCACAATCCGGCGGACGCGCTCGTCGTCCGGTAGCTCTATGTCGAGCAACCGGTCGGCCGCTGCCACGGTTTCCAGCAAGCTCGCGTGCTCGTCGCGCTCGCCGTAGAGCCCGAGGATGGTCGGTTCGTTCGTCGGGTCCTCGATGTCGGGGATCCGCAACGCCGGCCCCAGCCTGTCTATCGTGTCGACGACATCGTTGTGCTTGACGTCTCCTCTGTCCGGGTCCATCGCTTCGTTGAGCTCTCCGACAGTCGCGACGACGTCGAACTCCTCGGCGAGTAGCGCGAGCGCTTCCGACCGCGCCGGTGCGTCACTCAGGTCCTCCAGTACCGCCTGCCGGTAGGCCATCTCCGCCTTGTCACTGTCGACGGCGCTGAGCGCGACCGGCAGGTCTGTTTCGCTCACGATCCGATCCCTCCAGTACTGCCTAGATGGAGCGACTGCGACTCTTTCACACCCATCATTGCTCCTGTCATCTCTTAGTTCGTTGGGGTGATATGGAGCCACTCCGACGGCCGTCTCACCGACTATTTAAACGGTGGCACACCCAGTCGAGTTCGCCGATGTCGGTCCTCACTTTCAACACCCAGTTGACTCGGAACGTTGATTTTCTCCCGAACCGGTTCTTTTCTCTCTTGTTCGAGGGTCGGGGAGCAAGTGTGCATCGAGCGGTCAGGCCCGGCGGCGAACGATGGGTGCGGAAAGATAACCCGACTGGTTCCGCAACTTCCAGACGAACTCGGGAAAAAATGAGCGATAGAGCTCAAGGTTTCTTGGACGATTTTCCCTGTTCAGGAACCCGTGACCCCGTCGCCGCTAAAATATCCCCAACTAATGCGATTGTCTTGCTTGTCTCGGTCCCGTCTAACATCACGTTGATTGAGCGCTCCACATTAACGCGACTGGCCTCATCTATACCCGCGCCGACGGCACCGCTCTGCGACCGGATGTCGAGATACCCCATCAAGAGGAGGGATATGAATCGCTTGATATAGCGATCGTTCGCTCTGAGTGTCCCCAGGGCTGCGAGTGTTTTGGCCGGACTGATCGTCTGTCTGACTGCGGCGCCAATTGCTTCAGCATACGGAAGAACCTTATCCGGTGTAGCTGGTGCCGTGTGGGCGAGCACCCTGACACCTGTCTCCAGGGTCAAATCGTCTTCAGTTTCGGCTACGATTCTGGCAATGTCGTCGGCTCGGTCAGTAACTCTACTGTCACTTAGCCCGGCGGTCCGCTCGATGACTCTGAGCGAAGTGCGAGAGATACGAGGATTCGTAGTCACCGTCATCGCGTCGACGAGGACATCGATGTTGTTCGGCACGGTCTCTGGCACCTTCTCATCAAGGCCATCGATCAACCGGACGCTCTCAAATACGACCTCTGGATCGTCGAAGCGGTTCACTGCGGCAGCTACAGCCGCCTCGAAGTGGTCAACCGTCCGAACCACGGAGTTGTCCCGGGGAGCGAGTGTATCTGCCCAGAGCCCTAATACCCGTCGCAATGCCCGCAGACTCCGCCGTGCGTGGTCAGCCTCCCCAGTGAACACGGTGAGTTCCGCGAGGAATAGGGTGTACTCTGCGACCAAGTCAGACCTGACCTCCGCGAGGAACCCACCCAAAGCCCGCTCGTTCCTTTCGATGGCATCGAACACTGCCTCAAGATGGCGGTCAGCAGCCGTCGAATCTTCGGCGGCGACGTTCCAGACTATTTCTACGACGCCGAATAGGATGTCCGGCGGGCCGTCTGACCCCAAGGCGACGAGCGTGTCGAGGTCACCCACAACCCCCTCCGGCCTCTCATTTGATAGATTCCTAAAATATCTGATCCCGTTCGAACGGATAGTGTCGTGCTCGGTGTTTTCGAGTACCGAAAGGACGATATCGGAGTACTCCAACGCGCCCTCCGGCTTCTCAGCTGTGGCCGTACTCAGGAGCAGACACCCGGTCGAGTTGACGTCCGGGTCATCGAAACGGGTGAGGAGCGTCCCGACTTCGTCAAGGTACTCGGCGACTGGTTCTGGGCGGTTCCGTCCAGCGACCCAAACAGCCCTGAGTGCGTAGTCGACCAGCGCAACGTCCTCGTAATCTATGAGTGCAGCAAAGATATCATCGAACTCCGCGACGACCGCATCGGGAGCGACCGTCGCGACGTTCTCCATTGTTTCCAGGCTCCGCCCGGTTACTGCCTGCCTCACGTCGGTGAGCGCGCTTGTGAACACTCCCATGTAATCCACGAGGTCTCGCGGCCGTTCATCACCGACGTAACCTAACGCTTTGATGCCCCGCGACAGGATATCCTGGTCGGCTGTCCGCTCCATCGTCTCTGCGATTACGTCGATGTGGTCGCCGACGGACTGTGGGTCCGCTTTCGCGACCCGAGCGAGAGCCGACATCCCCGACTGCATCGCGTTCGAGCGTTCGACACGTGACAGCGCGTCTGCTACGGCCTCTGTTTCTCCGGCGACGGCCTCTGGGTCGCTCTTCGAGAGTTCGTTGAACGCAACGAGAGCGTTCGCCGAGACAGCCGGATCCGCAAACGCATCCAGAGCCTCTCTCACGCGTTCGATACGGGGTCTGACTGCTTCGGCGTCGACGGTCGCCGTGAAGCCCAGCACACCGATGGCGTTACAGACCGCCTCCACGGAGTCGGGGGACTGGCGGAGAAAGGCATCAAACTGGGGGACATAGGGTGCGACTGCCTCTGGTTCGTCTCTGGCAATCCTGATGAAGATGCTCGTGACAACGGCGTTGATGTCCGTGTCCCCAGTGCCCTCGACGGGGTCGGACAATTCGACGGTCCGGGCCCTCCGCTTGAGATGATCGACCAGCGAAACGACGTCGAAGGCACCGAATACAGCCGAGAGCGTTTCGAGATATGGTGTCACCTTTTTGGGGTCGCCCCGCTCAACGACAGCAGCCATCGCCGCGACGCCGTGTGCTCGGACTGCCTCGCTGTCGTGAGCAGAGAGGGCACTCCCGACCGGATCGAGGCGATCGGCAACGGCCTGAGGGTACACTGAGGACACCCTGTGATACACCCGTAATGCGGCGACGACGGTGTCCTCAACGTATCGCGACCCGGCGTCACGTGAGAGTGATACAGCCACCGCGTCAAGGTGTTTGCCGACCACGTTGGGGTAGTGTTCCGCGAGGCGCTCGAGCGTGACGAGTGCCTTCGGATTGCGACTGTCGCCTTGGTTCGGGCCGACCGCCTTAGCGATCGGTTCTACGAGATTAACCGACGCGTCCGGCGAGACACTCACCAGACGAGTCAGCAGTTCGGCAGCAGTCCGTCGGATGTCCTCGTCTGGGTGGGTGAGTTGTGGCGTCAATGCCGCGCCGACGAGTCTGAGTTGTTCTGGTGAGAGCGGGTCGTCTGGCGACTCCGCTACATCGACCAGTTCGCTGACAGCATCCAGCGCGATCTGTAACATCTCGGCGTCAACCGTCGTCAGAGCCGCGGTAATGGCTTGAACTGATGCGGGTCGCTCCGGGGCCTCGCTAGCGAGTGCGGCGACTGATCGAACGAGGTCCCGTCGTGTCTTCTCGATGAGGTTGTCGCGCTCTCCTCCGCCGACTTTCACGGCTGTCGCGACACCCTCGCTCTCGCCGTCAGTCGCCGACCGGATAACATCCGCAAGTGTGTTGGCCCGGTCCGCCACCTGTGCCGGCTTCTTCTCGGCGACATTTCGGATATACCGTGCGGCCCGTCGCCGTTCCTCCATAACCGACCGATCACCTGCCGGCGTTGTCGTCGAGAGCGTCTCAAGGGCGTCGGTCAAGCGCTCAGCGGTGTGGTCCTCCTCAAGACACATTTTCCGGGTGTAGACGTTATACTGTATTAAAATCCTAGTCCTTGGTATGCGATGACAGTCAGTTCGAGGTCGTCCCCTCTTCAATGGTTTCTAACAGCTCTTCTGCAACAGTCGAGACGCTAGAATCGTCGAACCGTGTGGCGGCATCTGTAACTACATCCTGATGTGGTCTGACCGTCTCGCCACTCGTCGCGGCCACTGCCGTCAACGCCTCGAGTGCTACCCGGGCCTCAGTCGGGTCCCTCGCGAGCGTCAAGTCCGTCACGATGGTCTCAACCCCTGTGGCGACCGCATCCGGAGCCTCCTCGGCAAGAGCCCCGAGCGTTCGGACTCCCTCTTCCCGGACTCGGTCGTCATCAGCGTGCAGCGCTTCTAAGACAATGTCGAGGTGCTCTCGTGCCACTGCTGGAGCTGTGGGGGCGACATACCGAAGCGTCTCAGTGAAGTTGGCTACCGCGAGCGGTTCCCTCGTGACACCGCTGTCTGCGATAGTACCGAGGTACTCGGCAGCGTCGGCGGGTCGGTGTTCCGCGATTTCGCCGACTGAACCGACACCGTTTACGAGTGGCGGGCGGCTCTCGAACCCAGTGATTGTATCTGTGATCCGTGGTAGTTGCTCCGCTGCAGCGTCAGGCCGGTCGAGGGCCGTCGTACCGATAATAGTACAGAGTTTCGACCGGATATACTCATCAGAGAACCGGTCGAACAGCTCCCCGACCCGCTCTATGTAGCCGCTGACGGCTGCGGGGTCATCACGTGCGACGGCTCGAATAGCCGCCAGGTCCTGTTCGACGACGGCGAGATCCTCGAACCCATCAAGCAATTCAAACAAATGCCCGACACGTGGGGCGATGAGATCGGGATCGGATTCAGCGACCGCAGCGACCGTTGCCATTATTTCCGCGACGATCTGCGGTTCGCTCAGAGCAGCCGCGGTGTTCAGCAGCGTGTCCTCGTGTCCGGCAACTGCTTCCGTGCTATCGTTCCCGAGTTTAATGAGGATACCGATGCCGGCAATCATCCCGTCCGTGTCTTCAATGTCGTCGAGCGTCGCGGCAACGCGGTCCACGTGGTCGAGCATCGCACTCGAGTCCACCATCGCAACCCCCGATAGAGCGGCGAGTCCCATATGAATCGCTCGGTCGTACTCGGCAACCCCGAGAGCGTTTACGACTCGGTCGACACGCTCTGCCACCACCGCGGGCTGCGACTCGGCCACTGCCTTGTAAGCGCTCAGGACGTTAGCCGCAGTGGTAGGTCGGTCGGTGGTCGCCGCAACCTGGTCGATCACGTCGAGGTTAGCGACAACCGAATCGAGGTCCTGTTGACCGGCCCCAGCTACTACCCCGATTGCGTTAGTAATGATCCTCACCGTCTCTTCCTGGGACGAGTCGTAGTCGTCAACTGCCCGCCGCAGTGTTCCGAGGAGAGGATCGAGTCGCTCACCGATGCACTCCGGGTCCTCGTCGACGGCCCGCCCCAGCGCCACCATGAGCTCCGCCTCGATCTCCGGTGCCTCGAGTTCACCGAGGACGCTGACGACGGTCTTGGCGTGGACCGTGACGGCACTGGGACTGTGCGCTGCGAGTCGCTCAAGTGTCATCGCCGCCTGAAGCCTCGTCCCCGGGTCCGAGTATGCCTCGAGAGCACGTGCGACCGTGTCGATATGATTGACTGCTTCGTCCGGGTCCGACTTGGCAATATAGTAGATCAGGAACAGACTCCGGACGACATCGCCGGACGGTGAGTCGTCACTCTGGTGTGCGTCGATGAAATTCGAGACAGCGTCGAGTTCCGCCGCGACCCGGCTCGGTCGCTCTGTGGCGATCCGCTGGAGCGCGAACACGCCGTGGCCAGTACCGAAATGATCGGCCATCGGATCCGTGGCCGCCGCGATCTGGCCGACGTGTTCGGCGGCCGCTTTCGGGAACGAGTCAGCGATTGCGGCAATCTGTTCGGCTGCAGCAATCGCGACGTCGGTGTCGGTGTGTGTCAGATGGTCCGAAACTGCTGTCGCCAGTCTGGAGGCGTCCTCTGCGTCGATGACCTGGCCCTCCTGGTTCTCGAAGAGACGGCCCACGGCGTTGAGAGCTGGGATCAGCATTGACGCGTCCGTCGATCGCAACGCCGACTGGACGAGCGAGACCGAGCCAGACTCTCTTGATGCAGCCCGTGTAACGGCCAGCACTGCCATCCCGAGCGAACGGTTGATCTCATCGACGTCCGTCGGACGATCGTTGCCTTGGCCCATCATCCCTGAGGATCCAGCCGATGCCGTCGCTACATCGACAATTACACGTGAAAGGTATCTAGCCTCCTCGAGGACCGTTTCAGGCTCCGATTCGGCGAGTTTCCAAACCGTCTCGGCGGCCTCCATCCGCCGTTCGATGTCCTCGCTCAGACCGTTTGGCGGAGTCGACCACAGCGTGTCCAGTGCGTCCCGTATCCGATCTTCGGACTGCTCTTCCTCTCCTGGCATCCGATCTTCGGACTGCTCTTCCTCTCCTGGCATGACTCTTCATCAACAGGTTTTACAAATAAAAATGCTTTGTTTTGCCGCATAGTGACGACGGTCTCGGACGCTCTTACTGTAATATTCCGCCAGGTTAACCCGGAAATGGACGCCGTCTGGCGATATGGCATCGCTCAGACGGCTTGCTTGGATGTGTCGAGACATTGCCAAACAGCATGTTGATAATCCGGACGTACCCGCCGCGCCGGACGGCGCGGACGGGTACGCCGAGTGGGTACAGATCGCGTTGATTCTGTACCGCGTCGAGCTCGAAAAGAGTCTCCGTGAGACTGAAGACTATCTTAACGAGATGCCCGACATTCTCGCCGTGTTTGATCTCGACGAGGCACCGCACTACAGTTCGTTTTGTCGGTGGGAAAACGAGTATCGGATGCGTGAACTCCGCCGCCTGCTCCGCCGAAGCGCGGAGCAGGCAGGCTGGAGTGGTGAAGCCGCAATTGACGCAAGCGGCTTTCAACGCGATCAAACCAGCTACCACTACCGCGATCGCGCAAATTACGCGTTCCACTCGATGAAGACGACGATCTTGATCGACGTGAATTCGCCAGCGATCAAGGCCGTTCATTTCACGACCCAGAAGGCGTGGGACGGTCATATTGGGATACAGGTCTTCCGCCGGAGCGCGGAAAACCTGCGTGTCCTGTCTGCTGACGCGAACTACTCATGGAGCAATCTCCGTGAGGAGTGTCGCTCCAACTCGACGCGACCATTGATCAAGCACAGGGAGCACACACCTTACAGAAGGCTCACAACGCCCGGATGAACGAGGATTACAACCAGCGCTGGATGAGTGAAACGGGCTTCTCGCAATTAAACGAAGACGACGGCGAGAAGCTACGCTCCCGGAGCTGGCACAGCCAGTTCCGGGAGCTCACACGGAAGTACATCATCCATAACCTAACGCAGGCGGCGAGTTAGGGCTCGCCGCCTGCTCTCCCTTCTCCGGACATATTTGGGAGAGGCATCGCCGTCGTCACCTGATCAAGGGAGTAAGATGGCATAGTTTTGATTCTTCGAGCAACACCGTCAGCGGCAGCTACTACATCTTCTGAGTGTAAGAACCGTGGTTTAACGCCGTGAAACCGTGAGTTACCGACCCTACCCCGACGCTGTCTTGCGTTCAACAAAGCAAGCTGGAGGCAATCTCCACACACATCACACGCTAGCTCACCAAGGGAGACTCCGTGGAGTTTGTCGTACTGGGTGGTGTCACAGAGACGGATGAGGCTTGATCAGCTGGATCACTGGGCACCTAACGGGGGAATCAGTTCTCGGCCCATATCACATTAATATCATCAGACTGGATACTGATATTGTATTCTGGAACTCCTACAGGAATTTCGCTCTGCTCATACGTTGCTTGTTGTGGACTGATGACCTTCGCGGCAATAGACATCTCTCCTTCAATATCACCGTCTTCTGATCCCGCTGTGAACCGATCTGACTCACCGCTATCAAGTACGAATCCCTCTACTGCGAATGCGCTTTCCCCACGTTTGAGCCGGATAGAGACTTCTAATTCGTTACTACGCTCATTGGTGACAATG
>JAQCNK010000214.1 GCA_028275075.1 Haloarcula sp.
AGCTTCCGGGACTCGGTCTCCATCTTCTGCTCCTCGCCGCCGATGTGCGGGATGGCGTTGTCGATGATCTCCATCGAGGAGACGCCGGAGTAGCCGGCACCAGAAACCGCTTGCAGCGTCGAGACACGGACATCGGTCAGGTCGAACGCGCGGTCGAGCGCTTCCAGCGCCGGCACCATCGTGATAGTCGAGCAGTTCGGGTTTTTCAGCAGCGCGCCGTCCCAGCCCCGCTCGTCGCGCTGGACCTCGATGAGGTCGACGTGGTCGGCGTTGACCTCCGGAATAGTGAGTGGGACGTCGTCGTCCATCCGGCCGTTCGAGGAGTTCGAGGAGACGACGTAGCCGGCCTCACAGAACTCCGGTTCGACCTGCTCGCCGACGCTGGAGGGGAGCGAAGAGAAGATGAGGTCGACGTCGTCGGGCACGTCTTGGGGCGTTGTCGCGCCGACTTCCATATCGGCCACGTCCGTCGGGATCGGCGCGTCGACGCGCCATTTGGCGGCCTCCCGATACGTCTTGCCGGCGCTCGATTCGCTCGCCGTGAGTGCGGCGATCTCGAACTCCGGGTGCGGATCGAGTAGCTGGATGAGCCGTTGTCCGACTGCCCCTGTGGCGCCGAGGACGCCCACGTGTACAGACATAGTACAGCCGTCTGATTCGGGTACTCAAAACGGTTTGGGTATTGTCCCGCGTTGGCACGGTGTCCGACCCACCGGTCGACTCTTAAACCGTCGCTTCGGTGTCCTCGAAGACCCACGTGACGACACGGGCCTCGATGATATCGCGCTCGTCGATGTAGGGGTCGTCGCGGTTCCGGAGGACCCGTTCGGCCTCGGCGCGCATCTCGGCTTCGAGGTCGGAGTGGTCCGGTTCGTCTCGGATATCGTTGAGCAGCGCTTCGAAGTCCTCCCGCAGGTCGAAGGAGGCGCGGGCGACGTTACATCGCGAGAGCGGGCTCATGCCCGTTTCGAGGACCAGATCCCGGACCGTCTCCCAGTCCGATTTACAGAAGTAGATAGACACCTCGCCGACGATATCCCGCCAGGCGATGGCCGAAGAGTGTTTCAGCAGCGGCACTGCCCGGGGTGGCAGGTCTAGCCGGCTACTGGTGTCGGGGTTCCCACAGAGACAACAGGCTTTCTCAGTCTTACCGGTGTACATGGTCGCAGATAGGACGCGACCGTCTTGGATACATCGCTCGGGACTGACAAGGTTTTAATCGCCAGCCGCGGGAGTCGAGGTATGAACACGGCCGACCGAGTCGACCTCGTGAGCAGACACACACAGGAGGTCGTCACCGAGGAAGAGCTTGCGGAACTGTTCGAGGCCGGCGATCCGACAGCGTATATCGGGTACGCGCCCACCGGCGAGATGCACATCGGCCACTTCACCACGATGCGGAAACTCGCAGATTTCCTGCGGGCCGGCATCGAAGTCACGGTTCTTATCGCTGATCTCCATGCCCACCTAGACGACAACAAGAGCCCCTTCGACCTCTTGGACGCCCGATCGGCGTACTACGAGGCTGCTATCGGCGGGATGATCGAAGCGGCTGGCGCTGACCCCGAGACCGTCGAGTTTGTGCGGGGCACCGACTTCCAACTTGACGAGGAGTACACCCTTGAGATGTACCGCATGGCCGCAGAGACGACCATCGCGCGCAGCCAGCGCGCAGCCAGCGAAGTCGTTCGCGAATCCGACAGTCCCAATCTCGGCGGCCTCATCTATCCGCTGATGCAGACCCTCGACGTGAAGGCACTCGACGCGGACATCGCCTACGGCGGCGTCGACCAGCGCGGTATCTACATGCTCTCCCGTGAGGTGCTCCCCGACCATGGTGGCGACTCGCCAATCTGTGTGTTCGCGCCGCTGCTGTCGGGCCTGTCGGGCGGGAAGATGAGTGCCTCCGACGCGGCCTCGAAAGTGAATCTGACCGACTCGCCGGACGAGATCGAGGAGAAGATCGGCGGGGCGTACTGCCCGGCCGGCGAGGTCGAGGAGAACGGTGTCCTCGAATATCTCGACCACCTGGTCTTCCCGATTCTGGCCGTCGACGACGACCCGTTCGTCGTGGAACGGCCCGAGGAGTACGGCGGCGATCTGATCTACGAGAGCTACGACGACGTCGAGGCGGATTTCGTGAGCGGTGAGCTACATCCCGCGGACCTCAAGCCCGCCGTCGCCGACGCGATTTCGACGGTCATCGACCCGGTGCGGAGCCGGCTCAACGACGAGCCCGAACTGCTCGCCGATGCCTACCCCGAGAGCTACGGCGGGGAGTGAGCGGACAGATATTTATCACGACGGGTACAGCCACCGGGTGATGGACGTCGAAGCCATCGAAGCCCTGGGGACGCGGTTTCAGTACGCGTTCGCCACGGCCATGGTCGCTGGACTGCTGGCCGTCGTCAGTCTCGC
>JAQCNK010000225.1 GCA_028275075.1 Haloarcula sp.
TCGGGTGGCTCGTGGCCGTGCAGAATCAGTGTTTCGCCCACTCGGTACTCGCTGTCGGTCGGCCCATCCCACACCGAGTCGAGCATCGTATCGTGGTTCCCCGGCGTGACGATGGGGCGGGCACCCGCGTCGCGGCAGACCGAGTTCAACCCGGAAACGGTGCTTTCGACAGTTCTGGGGACGGTCTGAAACGAGTGCAGCACGTCGCCTGCCAGCAGTACGTCTTCGGGGTCGTGGCGCTGGACGAGGTCGCGGAACCGCTCGATCATCTCACTCCCCGAACCGACCGGAAACTCCAGTTCACCGCCGGTACCCCGGCCGATGTGGAGATCCGCGACTACCAGCGTGTCGCCGAGAACAAGCGCCCGACCGTCGTACGTCGGTGACATTGGTTTCTGTGAGGGCTCGTGGTACATACGGATACCGCAGTGTAATTGTATACTGCCGGCTATGACAAACTAGGCACCCAAGGGATAAATTGAATATACAGCCTGTTCACCCGGTAGTGGGGGCTGGTTGTGGCATAGTGCACCCACCAGTTCCCATATGCGAAAGCGTCGCATCGGCGGTCTCGGTTGGGAGGACGCGCCGGGCGGAGAGGTTTTCAGGTTTCACACGTATCCATCTGGTATGGACGCCGCGCGGCTGCCCGGCACCGAGCGCCCCGATCAGGTGGTCGCCCACGTCGACATGGACTGTTTCTACGCGGCCTGCGAACAGCGCCGCGACTCCTCTCTGGCCGGTGAACCACTGGTAATCGGAATGGGCTACGAAGCAGGGGAGTCACACGGTGCCGTCGCGACGGCGAGCTACGAGGCCCGTGAGTACGGCGTTGAAAGCGCCATGGCGATTTCGGAAGCGCTTGAACGGCTGCCCCGGCGTGCAGAGAGCGATGCCGACGCTGATGCGGGAACAGGCATCTACCGCCCGGTCGATCTGGATTACTACGAGTCGGTGGCAGCGGAAGTGAAAGCGATTCTACACGCCGAGAGCGACACCGTCCGGGAAGTCAGCATCGACGAAGCGTATCTGGATATCACCGACAGCGTCGACTGGGACGGTGCCGCGGCGTGGGCGAGCGGTCTCCGAGCGACAATCGAATCCGAGGTCGGCGTCGTCGCCAGCGTCGGCGTCGCCCCGACGATGAGTGCGGCGAAAGTCGCCAGCGACAGGGAGAAACCCGACGGGCAGGTCGTAGTCGAACCGGGCAAGGTACGGGCGTTCTTTGCCGAACTCCCCGTCGACGAGGTCCACGGTGTCGGTCCCGTGACAGCCAGAGAGTTGGCGACACTCGGTATCGAGACTGCCGGCGACCTCGCCGGCGCTGATCCCGACACTCTCGAACGGCGCTTTGGCGAACGCGGCCGGGAGATACGGCGCTACGCCCGCGGGGAGGACACTAGAGAGGTGACACCCCGTGGTGATCCGAAGAGTCTCTCGCGGGAGTCCGCGTTCACTGAAGCCGTCTCGGCCGTCGAGGAGAAGCGACGGAAGGTCACCACGCTGGCCCGAGCCGTCGCGGATCGCGCAAGCCGCAAAGGCGCACGCTACCAGACCGTCGGCATCAAAGTAGTCGAGCCAAAATACGACGTGAACACGCGCGCACGAACATTACCGGGTCCCGTCGCCGATGCCGACTTGGTGGAGTCGATCGCACTCGATCTGCTAGCGGAGTTCGACGAGCAACCGGTCAGAAAGGTAGGCGTGCGCGTCTCGAACCTGGACTTCTCGGTCGGCGAGCAAGCCAGTCTTGGTGGCTTCGAAGGGGCGGCCGATGGGGAGAGCGACACGATGGCCCTCAATGGTGACTGCACCGGCGAGACCAAGACAGCAACGGGCCAGGTGAGTCTGACTGCCTTCGACGGTGTGGGGGCGGAGTCAGGCGATCCCGTGGATACTAACGCAACCGACAGGGCGGACGAGTCCGGGCACGCGCCAGACGGACAGGCGTCACTGGGCGACTTCAAGTAGGGCTTTGGCCCGTGCCCGCTTGCGACGAAACCGGCCTCGTATCGGGGTAGGCGGTCGCAATCCCACCTCCGGTGCCCGCTGACGCTCGTCTGACGGAGAGTTATGAGGCCTGCGTCGCTCTAGCTGAACAAGAACGTATGGCAGAGACTGAACACATCACCGTGGCCGACACGAGCGCTGGGCCCGGCGGGGTGGAAGATCCCGGACACTCCGTCGATATCCCGGTGGTGGAACTGCTCACCGGTCGCGGGTTCATCACTGGCAAATCGGGCTCCGGAAAGTCAAATACCGCGAGCGTGGTGGCTGAGAAGCTGTTGGACAACGGCTTTGGCCTACTCATCGTCGACATCGACGGTGAGTACTACGGACTCAAAGAGGAGTACGAAATCCTCCACGTCGGCGGTGACGAAGAGTGTGATATCCAGGTCACGGAAGAGCACGCCGGCAAAATCGCCTCCCTTGCCCTGGAGCAGAACGTCCCGATCATTCTCGATGTCTCCTCATATCTGGACGAAGACGAGGCCGAGACGCTCCTGACCGAGGTCGCAAAACAACTGTTCGCGAAGGCGAAAAAGCAGAAACAGCCGTTCCTGATGCTGGTTGAGGAGTGTCACGAGTGGATCCCCGAGAAAGGTGGCATGGGTGAGGTCGGGAAGATGCTCATCAAAATCGGAAAGCGGGGTCGGAAACACGGCCTCGGAATCGTCGGCATCAGTCAACGGCCGGCCGACGTGAAGAAAGACTACATCACACAGTGTGATTGGCTGGTGTGGCACAGACTCACGTGGAACAACGACACAAAAGTCGTCGGGCGTATCCTCGATAACAAATACGCCGACGCAGTCGAGGATCTGGACGACGGCGAGGCGTTCATGATGACCGATTGGGCCGAGCAGGTCCGCCGGGTACAGTTCCACCGAAAGCAAACTTTCGACGCCGGGGCGACGCCGGGTCTTGACGACTTCGAGCGCCCCGAACTCAAGTCGGTCAGCGAGGATCTCGTTTCAGAACTCACCGAGATAAGCGAGGAGAAACAGGCTACTGAGAGCCGAATCACGGAGCTTCGGGAAGAACTGGACAAGAAGAACTCGCGTATCGCTGAGCTGGAGACCGAACTCCAAGACGCTCGCGACCTCCAGCGGATGGCCGAACAGTTCACGGATGCGCTTCTGGGCCACATTGAGGGGTACAACCCCGGTCGGACCGCGAAAGACGAGATGCGACGCAAGCACGAGCGGGCACAGGAGAGTCCGTCGGACGACGGTGAGACCGCTACAATCGACAGCGAGGAGCACGACGACGCGCCGGACACGACCTCTGGAGGCGGCTTCGGCGATGCTTTCAGCGCGTTCGCGGAAGACGGCGTCGTCATGAATGGCGGGAGCGAGGGGGAAAACGCAGCGGCGAGCGCAGACGGTTCCGACGGGACCGCTGCCGCCCAAGCGACCGCCGACACGGCCGACGAGGCAACCACACAAGCCACCTCAGATGCCGCACTGGAGGCCGCAATCGTTGCGGCTGCCGAGGATTCGGCGACCGGAGACAGTACACCGGACATTGTCCAGGATATCCGGGCCGACATCCGCGGGCTGGAAGGCAAGACCGGTCGGATGCTCGCCTATTACAAAGCGCACGGACCGGGGACGCCGCTGAACGCCCACTTCTCGGCCGGCGGGTCTGGCGATCGGACCGCCGCCTACGCGCGCAACCGAACTCTCCGGCTCCGCGGGCTCATCGAACACGTCGGTCGAGGGAACTACGACGACCGGCTTACGGCCCTCGTGCGCGAGGAAGGCGAAGATCTCGACGATGAGGCTGTCGCTGCGTACGCGACACAGATAGAGCAGGCCATCGTCGACGACGAGACAGGCTGATACCGTCGGCTGCTGACACCATCGTCGGGGAGATTGTGGCGGGACAATCCGGCTGTGAGTAGACTGTCAGTTCA
>JAQCNK010000227.1 GCA_028275075.1 Haloarcula sp.
TACAACTGTGTCGATGATCTCCTGAGCGGTCGAACTGATCCGCCCGAGCCGCTCCTGAATGCTCTCCGCATCGTCGTCCTGCCACGCGGCAAGATAGAACGCTGACCCGCTCGTATCCAGGTTGAAATACCGCCCGACGATGTACGCAACGGCTTCCGCTTCGACCTCGCGTTTTGCGCGTTCGGGCTCGTCGTCGCCCTCGAAATGGAGCAGCGCGTGGGCATACTCGTGAATCAGCGTCACCGCGAGATCGGCCTGATTTGAGCGGGCTTTCGCTTCGACGACGGGCTGGCCCTCGTGGAGAGTCCGGTGTTTGCAGACGCCTTTCGCGTCGCCATGCTCCCACTCGGCAGCGTCGACGACACGGACGTCGATATCGAGAGTAGTTGCCGCATCGAGGAGTGCTGGCACCAGGTCGCCGGCGTTACCTGTGGCCTCGGTTTCCAGCTCGGGGAGCGGTTCGCCCTCGGTTTGAGACACATCGAAGACTGCCGTTGGTTTGAATCCAACCAGTCCTTTCGACCACTCCTCGGGCGATGTCTCGTCGTAGTCACAGTCGCTTTGCTCGTGGTAACTCGGTGAATTCTCGCACTCTGGGCACTGCTTCGTAATAATGGGTGCCCAGATCCAGATCGCCTGTTCACCTTCTTGGACGTGCCGGTCGAACTCATTTCGCCAGGTATTGTAGCCCGCAACGCGGGTCGCCTCGGGACACTGGAGCTTGATCAGGAGTGTGTTGCGATGTGAGTAGTCATGGAACCGGGACTGAACGTCGAGCCACTCCTGGAATTGCTGGCTGGCTTTCGCCTCGTCGACATCAACGACGAGCTCGTCGATCCAGTCTTCGATGGTGCTGTGCATCTCGTTGTTCCGTGTGTCGGTTTCCTCGAACGAGACCGACGTCTCACTGGCAGTCAACATGGATTGCATCACGTCGAGTACGACGGCGCTGCGTCAGGTCAGGACGCGCCGCACCCCTCGGGGGCGCACAATAAACGACGGCGCGACTGCGGGGTTTATGTCGGGGTTGCTATCGGAGGCTGGGATTAACAACCAGTGCGACACAATCACCGGGAGAATGGGTCTCGTCGAAACGCTCCGCGGGGTCGTTGGGACTCGCACGTCCAGCCCGTCTACCCTGTATGAGTGCCGACACTGCGGAACGACCCTTTCCGAAGACGCCGAAACGTGTCCGACCTGTGGTGGAGAAGACGTTGTGTGCTACCAATTCTAAGTGAATGTTATTCTATCTGCACAGGTTGCGGTCAGACTCGTTTCTGTTCGAGATAGTCCCCGGTCAAACACCCCGCAGTGTGAATGGGGGATCGGTTATCGAAGCGCTGTCTTCTCGTCAGCGAAGCCGACCGTGACGAGATACTCGAGGAACGCGTCGAACTGGTCGACATCGCTCGGCGTGTCCGCCGCGAGGTGTCGTGCCCACTCGATGGCCCACTGGAACGCAGGATCGGTTCCGCCCTTGCCATGTATATACCACCAGCGGGCGGCCTTCAGGACGACGAGCGGATTCGTCGGCGGCTGCTCGCTCGCGAGTCCACGAGTGATCGACCGGATCTCCTCGGGTACCTCAGCGGGATCGACCTCGCCTGATCGGGTGTTCGATACGTCGACTGGAATGTCGTCAATCGAGACATCGTTCGGACGCTGTTGTTGACTCACGGAAAATCACCATCTCTGAGGACTCTCTGGATCGAGCCCTCGCTCTCTCTGGAGGGCGCGAAAAACAGCTCGCTGCGTCACGCCGGCGGGAGGTAGACGCTCTGCTCGCCGGCGACTTCCTCAAGGTTATTTCGATGGCGGTGGGCGAAGTAGCAGTCGTAGCTGCAGTAGCCACAGAGAGCCCCAGTATCGTATTCGGCAACGAATGGACCGCGCTGAGTCATCCAGACGTTGGCTTCGCATTCGGTACACGCAGCACCATCGAGATCCCCCGGCGATGGCCCCTCATACTCGATCTCGAAGGAGTCGTCCTGTGGTGTCGATTCGGGCCAAACACCTTGGGCCTGCCAGAATTCCTTGAGACGGGCGAGACTGTGGCGGACCGTCTTGCGAACCGTGACGTGGTCGGTGTCGCGACCGCTGTCGTCCCACCCGTCAGCCGTCCAGAACTCTCCGAACTGCGCCCCGCGATGCAGGCCGTTCCAGTCGAGACCGGCAATGTCGGCCGGTGGATCGTCCGTGAGCGTCGGTCGGGTCAGTTGCTCGATGACGTCGAGCTGTTTCGGCGGGCTTCCACC
>JAQCNK010000233.1 GCA_028275075.1 Haloarcula sp.
CGTGCCGTCGTCGAGGGATCTGGCCACCCCGATCTCTCCTTCGAGAACGAGCGAGGGCACGTCATCAGAACCAGCGACTACGTCGACGACCGGACGGTGATGGTCGGAGCCGACGCCGCCGCGGGCGATATCGACCGTGACCTCGTGGCAGCGCTTGCCGACGGCGCCGACCTGACGCTGACGCTCACCGTCGAACCCTGAGACGAACTGTTGCCGTTACGTAGGGACAGTGGCGCCGATGAGGCAGAAGGCTACCAGCGACAGGTTCGGGACCGTCAGCCCCACGACCCGGTACTGGACCTGTGCGCAACTGACGGCGCCGATACCGCAGGTCGTCTGTGTCACCTGCAGCCACGAGTGGTAGCCAGCAATCGCCGCGCCCAGCCCCACCAGCGGGAGCACCGTCCACGCGACGGTCGCGCGTCGCTCGACGGCAGCGACACCCAGTACGACCACAAGCGGATACAGCAGGATGCGCTGGTACCAGCAGAGCCGGCAGAGAACCAGCACAGTCGAGCGAGAGCAACAGGTTTGCAGGCTGTTGTGGTGGAGGGGGTCTTCAGATGAACCGGAACGTTTCCAGGTTCTCGGGGGTAAATGTCCGGAGGTTGTAATCGTGGTACAGCGACGAGGACAGATCCTGTGTGGCCGACTGGTCGCCGTCGACACAGAGCACCTTCTCGGGCCGCGGATGCATCGTCTTCACGAAGTTTTCGAGGCCTTGGCGGTCCGCGTGGCCCGAGAAACCGTCGATAGTCTCGACCCGCAGATCCAGTGAGACGCGCTCACCATCGAGGGTGACCGAGTCGGTACCGCTACCGATACGGCTGCCGAGTGTGCCACTGGCCTGTTTGTCCACGAAGATGAGGGTGTTGTCGGGGTCTTCGGCGAGCGCGCCGAGCCACGTCTGGACCGGACCGTGCGTACACGTGCGGGGTGTCGAGAGGACGACGCTGGCCTCTTCGCGCTCGGCCAACTCGCGTCGCTCGTCGTCGCTCCCGACTGCGGTGAACTGCTCGGCTAAGAACGGGTTGTCCGCGTCGTTCTGGAGCCGGCGTTCCATGTCGTCGCGGAGGAACTCGGGATAGCTGGTGTGGACCGCCGTGGCCGCCCAGATACTCTCGTCGAGGTAGACCGGCATCTCGGGCACGTCGCCCGACGACATGAGCTCCTCGATGACGACCAGCAGCTCCTGTGGCCGACCGACAGCAGTTGTCGGAACAAGCACCGTACTGTCGGTCTCCGCGGCGTTTTGCAGCCGCTCTTTGAGTTTTCGCTCGGAGTCGCCTTGGTCGGTCTGGTAGTCGTTGCGGCCGCCGTAGGTGGATTCGAGGACGAGTGTCTCGACTCGGGGGAACTCGTTGACTGCGCCGTCGAGCAGCCGGCTGCTGTCGTAGTGGATGTCGCCGGAGAAGGCGACGTTGTACAGCCCGTCGCCGATGTGGAAGTGGACGACCGAACTGCCCAGCACGTGCCCGGCGTTGTGCAGCGTCAGCTTCACGTCCGGTGCGATGTCGGTCACGTCGCCGTACTCCAGCGGAATGCAATGTTTGACCGCCTCGCGGACCATCTCAGCGCCGTAGGGCCGCGTCTGGTCCATCGACGCCGCGCCGTCGACGTAGTCGAGGGTCAGCAGACCAAGCAAGTCTCGGGTGGGTTCGGTGCAGTAGATCGGACCGTCGTAGCCGTTCTCGTACAGCAGCGGGACCAGCGCGGCGTGATCGAGGTGGGCGTGGGTTAACACCACGGCATCGAGCGCAGTCGCACCAGCCCCGAGGGCTTCTGGGACATCCAGATACGGCTGCTCGCCCCGCGAACCCGGTTTGTCGCCGCAGTCGACGAGGACGCGAGTATCCGCAGTCGAGATTATGTAGGCCGCCCGGCCGACTTCCTGACACCCTCCCAACGTGGTGATGCGGACCCATTCTTCGTCGGACATCGGGTCGCGGTGGATCTGGCGCCCGACTCGCTCTAAGATGTCCTGACGGTCCTCCCGTTCCTGTGTCAGGAACGTCCGGACGTTGGCCACTGCCGACGAGTCAATCGCTGGTGTCCGCTCCACTTCTGGCGTCCAGCCCGTCGTTTTCCGTATCTCCCGCAGCGTCTCGCCGCGGCGGCCGATGACCTGTCCCGGTTGCGTCGCGCTGATGACGACCTCGCCCGTGTCGGCGAGGAACTGGATGTCGCTCACCTCGGCGTCGTCGGAGAGCAGCTCACGTATCTCGGTTTCGGCGCTATCAGGGCGCGTGAGCACGTCCGGATCCGGCCGGACAGTGATACGCTTTCGCAGTTTGGACGCCAGCCGCCGGACGAGATCGTTGTCGGTGGCGAACTCTGTGGGGTCGCGGGTGTAGATGACCAACTCCGGCCCTTCGTAGGTGACATCAGAGATAGTAATTCGTCTGGGAACCTCTTCATCTATCGTTTCTCGCACATCTTCGAGTTGCTTGTCTACCGTGCTCATAGTGTAGAATCGACGGTGGCCTCTTTCGGCCGCCGCCGTCGCGGGTCGGCCCGGACCGAATTCGATCACGCTATCTCCGTCGTG
>JAQCNK010000234.1 GCA_028275075.1 Haloarcula sp.
GTAAACTAGTCCCGAACGCGGACAATCCCGTCTCGCATCACCTGCTGGTTCGGGATGATATACTCCTGGCCGTCGCTTTCGACGCGAGTGACGAGCATATCAACCTCCTGAACTATCCCGCGCTGGTCGCCGATGACGACCTCGTCGCCGATGCTGTAGGGCTCGGTCAACAGAAGGTAGAGCCCGGCGGCGCTGGCCGCGAGTAAGTCCTTCAGCGCGAGGCCGGTAATGAAGACGAGCCCGAACGCATAGGCGGTAAGCAGAATCAGAAGCGCCGTCGTCGCGACGCCCAGTTGTCCGAGCGCGATGAGAACGGCGAGGGAGAAGATGCTGTACTTGACGAGTTCAGGTACCACGGTCGCCTCGGGCAGTTTGATGCTGCGGAGCCGTTCGGAGACGACCAATTTCGCCTTGTCACCGGCGATGAGGCCGATGATGATAGCGAAGACGGCGATGAAGAAGTTCGGAAGGAACGCGGTGAGACGGGTCCAGTACGTCTCGGGCTGAACCAACTGTGCGATGTTCAGGGCAACGGTAATGGCGATAATATAGACGAACAGCGCCGCCAGATTCGAGATGATACCGACCGTTGAGATACCTATGCTGCGGGCAGTCCGCTCAAACGGCGTCCCTTCGACGGTTTCCGGGACGCCCAACTCCTCCATGAACCGCCGGGCGGCCCGCCAGACCAGGAACCCCGCAAGCAGACCGATCGTTAGGACAGCAAGCGAGACGACGAAGGTTCCCTGGGGGGAAAACAGCGCCCGGATAAACTCGGGCCAGTCGGGTGGCGACTGCATCGCTAGTACTCCTCGGGATCGATCTCCAGAACGATCTCCCCACCTTTGAACGCACGGACGAGTCCGTCGCTCTCGGAGAGGACAACCGCGGTCGCGTTCGTGTCACGGGTGATGGCCCCACCGGCCATATGCCGGGCGCCGAGGCCTTTCGGAATGTCCACGCCCTCAGCGGATGGCTCGAGATAACGGTAGGCCGAGACGATCTTGCCGGCGTCAGAGATGACAAACGAGCCATCGAGTCGCGAGAATTCCTTGAGCATCACGTTGACGATAGGGTCGCCCACGTGAACGTGGGATTTCTCGAAGGGGTTGTACGACAGCGGCCGAGACTTGTTCATCACCTTGCCGGCGTCACCGACGACGAACAGGGCGCCGACAGGTTTGCCCTTCTGCCCCTTCTTGCCGAGTTCGACCGCCACTTCGAAGACGTCGCGGACGACGCCCGGTTCAGCCCGAGAGTTGACAAAGAGGTCGTAGACGCCCGAGGGGGAGAAGTCGTCCGTCTCGATGCGGGCGATGGCATCGGCCCCCCCATCCATGAAGCCGCTCACGCAGACAACCTCGTCTCCCTGCTCGATGAGTTCCTGGTTGAGCGCGCCTTCGATACCGAACCGGACGCGCCCCTCGAGATCGGTAAAGTCGATAGGGAGCTCCACGAAATGATCGGCGTCGACCGTGTTCTCCGGTCCGACCACGATCACGGTGTTGTCGCCTTCCGTGATCGGCTCGAAATCACTCATGCTCGGCGAGAAGAGAAAGACGGCGTCAATATCTGCGACCAGTCCGTCGAACAGGTCGCGCAGCTCGTTCATTGTCCGAAGCAGGATGGCAAACATAAAAAGCGTTATGTACAGTCAGCTGTGCGTCAGCCTCTCGTCTGACGGTTCGCTGCCTGTGTCACCGGTCGGCAACCAGTGTGTCGAAGGCACCGCTGGCAGGGTGAGCATGGCAGTAGGTCCCCACCGTAGCGTACTCCGTTAGGCCGTCATGGTCGCCGTCGATTCCGTCGCCGCGCTCGACATCGAAAGCGAAGGTCGCGTCACTGTCGACGGACGCTGACGAGTAGTGGAACTCGTGGCCCCGCTGTCGGCGGCCCGCTGTGGTGATCGGTGACTCCTGTCTCGCCGTGAGTTCGACGTGGTCCAGCGCCTGATAGCGCTCTCGCATCTCGACTGTCACCGGCAGAACTCCTGCCATCTCATACTGCTGGCCCTCAGCAGTCGTTAGCGACTTCGAGAGAGCCATCATCCCGCCGCACTCGCCGTAGATGGGGAGGCCGTCGGCCGCTCTGGCAGCGAGATCATCGAGCGTCTCGGCGTCCGCCAACGTCTCGGCGTGGAGTTCTGGATAGCCCCCGGGAAGGTAGACGGCGTCGGCATCGGGTACCGGGTCGCCGGCCAGCGGCGAGAACGGCTCGATGGCACCGTCGAACCGGTCCCGGAGGCTCGGGTAGCGAAAGCAAAACGCCGCGTCGCTGGCGACGGCGAGGCGGCGGCCCGAATCCAGTGGGTCCGCCGGTGGGGCTGTGGGTGGCTCGCGGGCGATATCGGCGATTGTGTCTGCAGCAATCGTCTCGGCGGCCTCGTCGAGCGCGTCAGTATCGAGCGGCGACTCGCTGCCCATCTCCAGGCCGAGGTGTCGGTCAGGTATCTCAAGGTCCGACATCGGTGGAACCCGTCCGAGATACGCGATATCTTCGGGAAGCGCCTCCCGGATACCATCGGCGTGACGCCCACCGTGAGCGCGCTGGGCGACGACGCCCACGACGTCGATATCGACGCCAGCGTGGGCGGCGTAGTTTTCAAACCCCAGCGCCGTTGCCCCCACGCTCTGCATCCCGGCTTTTGCATCGACGACGAGGACCACGGGGAGCTCAAGCAACTCGGCCACCCGAGCCGTCGAGACCTTTGTCCCATCGTAGAGGCCCATCATGCCTTCAATGACGCATAGGTCGCCCTCGCCGCGATGGTAGGTCCGTCGAGTGCCGTCTGAACCGGCCAGCCACGGGTCAAGCGACCGCGAGGGTTTGTCCGTGATCGCCTCGTGGTGGCTTGGGTCGATGAAGTCCGGGCCGGCCTTCGCCGGTTGTGGGTCATAGCCCGCCGCGTCGAGCGCCCGCATGGTCGCCAACGCAGCCACCGTCTTGCCGACGCCGGAGGAGGTCCCGCCGAGGACAACCCCCTTCATCTGGCGTCACCACCGCGCGGCGCCATTGAGTCGGCTATGTCCTCACCAAGCAGGTCGTCATACACTTTCACGAACCGGTCGCGAACGTCCTCCATCGGTATCCCGGCGCGGTCGGCCAGCGCAAGCGCCCCGCCCATTCCGACTCCTTCTTTCGCTTCACCGGCGACGAAGCGTTCCATCCCGACATGGTCGGTCGCGTTGAAGCCGGGGTCAGTGACAGTCAGATCAAGGTTTAGTTCGCGGGCGCTCGCCCGGATATCCGCACTCGTATCAGCGGCGACATAGCTTGTCGTCGCCAGCCCGAGTTGTCCGTCGTACCCGCCGTGGCGGAGGAGGGCTGCGACCGCGAGTTGCTGGGTGCCGCCGGCCAGGGTCACGGCGGTGTCGCTCTCGACGCCACCAGTTGCCAGCCCTGCGAGCGTCGCCAGCACCGGGTCACCCATTCGTCGGACCGCTCGCTTTGGCTCCCCAGCGGCGTCGCCGGCCGCCAGCGAACTCGCCGCCAGCCCTTCAGTGACGGCAGCCTCCTTCTTCTCGATGGGGTTCTCCGCTAGCGACGAGGAGACCATCGCGTCCTCGCCCAGCGCCCGCAGGACCCCGAGTGCTGTTGTCGTCCCACCGGGGATAGTTTCGGCCAGCCATAGCTCATTGGTCGGGAGTTCGCGCCCGTACTGCCGGGCTGCCTCGAAAGCGCCGTAGGCTGTCGGCACCGGGTCCTGCTCGCCGATATCCCGGCCGACGCCTGCGCCGACCGAGACAGTCGGTGCACCCGTGGGTTCGGCCAGCCCACCGTCGACGATTGCCAGATCGAACTCATGCAGTTCCCGCACCGCCCGCGTCACCAGTGCCGGCGTGGGACAGCCGGTCGGGCTCACCGGCACCGTATCGGTCCGAACCGGTCGGCCGTAGGTTAGTAACTCCGCGTCGGCCGGAGGCGTTGTCGATAGCAGCTCGGGGTCTGCCCCCGCAGCACTCACTCCCTCACGCCGCGCTGTCTCTGTCGTGCCGGCGACTAAAACGAATCGCGTTGCCTCCGGGGACCGTGTCATACTAAGTTGGATTACTGCAACCGAACTTTAACCCGTCGGTGGCTACAGTGACACCCCAGAATCACTTTTCACATGGACCGAACGTCCTGTCCCGTATGGGCTTGGAGCGT
>JAQCNK010000239.1 GCA_028275075.1 Haloarcula sp.
CTAGATATCTACGTCACCAAAGACATCCTGTTCAAGGACGCCCCCGAGCGCAGCGAGGCGTTCGAACAGAGCCACGGCGTCGACGGTGTCGGCAAGACAGTTCGGGCCGAGTGGGCCGAGGCGTACCCCGACTATCTCCGCGCTAACGCGAGCGGCCACGCCGCCCCCGAAAAGTGTCTCGCCGCCCATCTACTCCCCGATAACGCGGACGAACCCATTCACCTAGAGGTCTGCAACGCCTCTTTCGACGACAACGTCACCCAGCGACTGAAAGGCGCGATGGCACGCGATGACTACGAGCAGATACTGGACCCCCGTGGGGCATGCCTGTGGGTAGAAGGGCAGCGCTCCGAAGAAGCGTTCCGAAAGCTTCGGGAGGGTGAGTTCGTCCTGCCAACGCTGTCGGGCGCCCTAGAGATGCTGGGCATGGACACTGCAGAAGCCGACGAAGCAGCCGACGCCGTGCGGGCGTATCGGGGCCGCCAGGAGGGGGCGACGGTTCGCGGGGACGTGGTGTAGGAGATACCGAGCGAAGCAAAGTATCTCCGAACACGCGAGCGGAGCGGTGAGCGGCAGTGCGAAACGGATGACCGTCATTCAAACCGCCGTTTGAGTCACTGGAAGGGGTTTATTTACCGCGTGTCATATAGGCGTATGGAGCGAACACGACGCGACGTGCTGAAACTGGCCGGCGTTTCTGTGACGACGCTGATTGCCGGCTGTCTGGACGACAGCGAGCAACCGACCGACAGGCCGGTCGACCAACCCAGCGAGACGCCCAGCGATCCCGTCACCGACGGACGGCTTCCGGCCGGGCTACAGCGGGTCGACGAGCCGCCGTACGAGATTACGGCCCCCGAGTGTGGGTCCCCGAAGACCCCGACATCATCGGAGCGAGACGCGCTGTATCTCTGTGCAAACATGCCGGCAGAGCCCTCACTGTCGTTCTCGCAGGCCTCGACACGCGGAAGCGTGCTCGCCGACGCGGGCCTTGAACTCGGTGACCAGACCAACAACGAGCTGTTCGCGACGCTGCTGACGGAGGCGGCCGATCGCGACCGGCTCTCGGATGACATCGTCGGTGGCCCCACGGAGCTGATAGCGGAGACGGCGTTCGACACACACGCCGTACTCGTCGTCGAGACCGGGTGGGGGTCGGGCTCAGTATACCCACATATCAAACGAGTCGAAGCGACCGACACCGGCGTCCGCGTTTTCGGCTGTCACAGCGATCCGTGTATCCAGACGGCGGATTATAGCTCGCGGACGGCCGCGGTCCGTTTCGAGCGGCCCGACACGCTCGAAACGGGTGTCGTCAGTCTGACCGTCGCTCCGGACGAACGCTGGAACGTGGCCACCGGTGAGGGCGTCGTAGCGATTCCCGGTCGCTAGACACGACCCACCGTGACGAAGAAGGGGACCGTCTCCCGACGCTCGTAGTCGTCAGTCTGCATCTGTCTCACCACCGCTCGGCCCATCTCGCGCCACTGCTCGCGCAGGGCGTCGTACTCTTCGGGCGTGGTGTCGCCCTCAAGTATTGTCCCGCGGTCGGTCGCAAGTCCCTCCCCAGTTGCTTTCCGCCGGGCGTCGCGAACTGCCTGCTCGCCGTATGGCGGTTCGACGGTTAGCTCCTGGTCGTAGCGACGGGTCGAGACCACGTCAAGGTCGGCCGCTTCGAAGGCGTCGGCAGCGCCGGCACCCAGTTCCACGTCGGTATCGACCCCGTCGAGGAAGCGTCCGCGAGCGCGCCTGGCCAGCCCCGGTTCGCTGTCGACTGTCGACTCGACGGTGACCGCGCCGTTGTTTGGCTCGACGGCAGCGACGCGGTCACGGGCGAGGCGGGCGAACTCCCGGACCGCCGCGACCGGATCCGGGAGGTTGATCAACAGAGCCTGACAGACAACGAGGTCGAAGCTGTCGTCGGCGAAGGGAAGACGTGTGGCGTCGCCCCTGACAGCCGGCCCCGGGACCGACGCCAACAGATCGGCGTCAGCGTCCAAGCCTATCACGTCACCATCGCTCTCCTCGCGGAGCACGCGGGTGAGTTCCCCAGTGCCACAACCGACATCCAGCAGTCGGTCGCACTCCGTGAGTGCGAGGTCCGCGAGCGCCTCGCGGGAGTCGGTCCACATCCCTCGGCGCGTGTCCGAGAGGTAGTCGGCGGAGAAGCGTCGCACGCTCCCAGAGAGGCGGGTCGACGGCAAAAAGTTCGTGGTCGGGCGTCATACGGTCGGTTGTAACGATTTACCGGTGATTTGCCGAGCCGGGTCCGACAAATCCCGGCAATGGCTTACAACCGACCGTATGAAAGACAATACTTACGTCGGAGCCGATTGGGAATGGAGATATGACAGAGACAGTGCTGCTCGTGGGTGGCGGCGGCCGCGAACACGCCGTTGCGCGTGCGTTGG
>JAQCNK010000240.1 GCA_028275075.1 Haloarcula sp.
GACGAACTCCTCGAAGATATCGAGTACGATGTCGCCGCCGAGGACCGCGCCGAAATCGTCTCCATGGGTGAGCGCATCTCCGTCCGAATGCTCAAGGGTGCGCTGAACGCTCGTGGAATCGATGCCGTCTTCCTCGAACCCGGCAGCGATGACTGGCCCATCATCACCGACGAGTACGGCGAAGTCGACGTCGAGGAGAGCAAGAAGCGGGCCCACGCGTTAGCCGGCCAGATGAAAGATGTCGTCCCGGTCATCACCGGGTTCCTCGCCCAGGACCACGAGGGCAACGTGACGACGCTGGGTCGGGGTGGCTCCGACACCACCGCTGTCATGCTGGGCAACTACATGGACGCCGACGAGGTCGTCATCGTCACCGATGTTGAGGGCGTCATGACCGGTGACCCCCGCGTCGTCGAGGGTGCCCGGAACGTCGGCGAGATATCTGTCGACGAGCTTCGATCACTCTCCTTCCGCGGCGCCGAAGTCGTCGCCCCCTCCGCACTCTCGTATAAATCAGCCAATCTCGGAGTGCGCGTCGCCCACTACCAGCATGGCAATCTACTGACCGGGGGCACCGCCATTGAGGGCCAGTTCCAGAACCTCATAGATCTCCACGAGGGGCCCGTCGCCTGTGTCACAGTCGCCGGCCGCGCCATCCGTAACAGTCCGGGTATCCTCGCCGACCTGGCCTCCGCCATCGGCGACGCCGGCATCAACATCGATGCCAACTCCTCCGGGATGGACTCGCTGACGTTCTACGTCGCAGAGGACGACGCCGACGATGTCGAGTCGCTGTTGCACGATCGCATTGTCGACGACGACACCCTCTCCTCAGTGACCGTTGAGGACGGTATCGCTGTTATTCGCGTCACCGGCGGCGACCCCAGTGAACAGGCCCTGCCGTATCGGGTCATCGAACCGCTCGCCGATGCCCACATAGACATCTACGACGTGGTTACGTCCGCGACATCTGTCTCGGTGTTCGTCCCGTGGGACGACCGCGAGCAGGCCCTGGAACTCGTCCAGAGCGTCTTCTGATCACAGGGCTTTGCAACCCGCGGCTGATACTGCCGGCTGTAACAAACTGAAGCAATTCGACAGCCCGGGGTGTCGAATATCGTTACGAACTTACAGCCGGTAGTATGAACAATCCGTACGGGCTGTCCACCATCGGCATAGGGTGGTTGTATACGGGTCGACACTGATAGATATTCGCCGGGGTCTGGCGAGCCGAATCCTATCAATCGTTCTGTCGACCCGTATAGTCGAGCCACAGCCGTTTATTCTCAACGCCGATGTCCTGTACAGATATTTCGGCGTGTATCTGGTGCGATATCGTGCCCTATTTATCATATGTGATAGCTATCGGTTGATTATAATACCCACTATTCATAGTGTGTTTGTTATGGAGGTGACCGATGAGAAGCGGAAAATGGTGGATGGGTCGGCGCTTACGAGTGAAATCGGGATCGATCAGGAGGAGATCGCGTGGCGCAAAGAGTACACGAATTTCACCGATGAAGACGTTGAGCAACTCGAAAGTGTCAGCCATCTCTTCGAAGATATCTCCGAAAGTCTTGTCGAGGATTTCTATCAGCATCTCCAGAGTTACGACGAAACGATCTCGATTCTGGACTCATCGTCGAAACCGGTCAAGGCGCTGAAACGCGACCAGCGGCAGTATCTCATGGAACTCGGGCAAGGCGAGTACGGACTCCAGTATTTCCAGCGCCGCGCACGCATCGGGAAGATCCACGATATGCTGGATCTGGGGCCGAAAATCTACTTCGGAGCCTACAGCATCTACTACCGCGGTATCATCGACGCGATAGTCGAGGATCTCAAACAGGATTTAGACGACCAAGCGGCCAAAGAGACGGTCGATACCCTCGCCGACCGAGTGCTCGCTGTGCAGAAACTCATCAATCTCGACCAGCAGGTGGCGATGGATACGTATATCAACTCATATAACAAGCAGCTCAACGAGGCGATGGACGATCAGGAGCAACTGATCGACCGCGTCAGCACTGAACTTCAGTCCCCGATTTCGGATGTTTCCACGGCCGCAGAGGACGTGACGAGGAGCACAACGCAGGTTAGCGACTCGATTCAGCGGCAAGTGGATTCGATGGAGGATGTTGCCGGCGAGGTATCGACGATGAGTGCGACTATCGAAGAAATCGCATCGACAGCAAGTGAGGTGCGCCAGAAGAGCGACCGGGCTGAAGCGCGTGCCGAATCCGGCCAAGACTCCGCCGAGGATGCCCTCGAAGCGATGCAGGATATCAACACGGCAGTGAGCGCGGCCTCCGAAGAGATGGAGTCACTGGAATCCCGGATGGAAGAGGTCAACGAGTTTTCCGCGGTGATTAACGATATCGCCGACCAGACCAACATGCTTGCGCTCAATGCGAGTATTGAAGCGGCACGTGCGGGAGAAGCGGGCGAAGGCTTCGCCGTTGTCGCAGACGAGATCAAATCCCTGGCCAGTGAGTCCAAACAGAACGCCGCCGAAATCGAGGAGACGATCGACGAGGCACAGCGAGACACCAGAGAAACCGCTGAAAGCCTCAACGAAGTCACGGAGCACGTCGCCAACGGCATGCAAGAAGTCCAAAAGACGATGGGCGACCTCGGTAACATCGTTGAAAGCGTCCGAAACGTCGCACAGGGAATCACCGAGGTTTCTGATGCGACGGACGACCAGGCGGCGACAACCGAGGAAGTCGCCAGTTCGATAGACAGCCTGGTCGCTGATCTCGACGATATGGCCGATGAAATCGACTCCATCGCGGCAGCCAACGAAGAGCAAACAGCACAGATCCAGGAAATATCGGAAACGGTCGCACAACTGACCGAGTAACTCTGCTTGCGCTGTTGATCTGTGCCACGCCACTCAGTGGACAGACATGTCCGAGAGAACGTTGAGACAGTAGACGCCGCCCAGAATAAGCGCGATACCGACAACGGCCGGCCAGTCAAGTCGCTCTCCGAACGCGGCGACGCCGATGGCCGCCACACCGACGATGCCCAGTGCCGCCCACGTCCCGTAGACCAGACCGAGCGGCAACTCTTCGAGAGACAGCGAGACGAAATAAAAGGCCAGGCCGTAGCCGACGAAAACGCCGAGCGTCGGCAGCGGTTTCGAGAACCCGTCCGAGAGCTTCAATGCGGTGGTCCCGACCAGTTCCGAGAGTATCCCGGCGGCGAGGAAGGCGTACGGATGCATTCGTCACGGTGCTGGTACTCCCACGTGCCGCATATGTGTTGCTGTCCGCCATCTGTAGCTACTCAGACTGGTGGCTGTGCGTTCGGACGGATATTCGCCACCCCGGGTAGCGGATGCCGTCAGTTCGGGATCGTCACCAGTATCAGCGACCCTGTGTCAGCCGGGAACCGATCTTCGCTGGCAGGCCAGCCGCCTCGACGGCGTCGATGACTGCTGCCGTGTCGTAGTTGACCCGGTGTTCGCCGACGGTCCGCTCGTCAAGGTCGATGACGGCGTATGCCGCGCGGGGGTCCCCGTCGCGAGGCTGGCCGACGCTGCCAGGGTTGCAGACGATGCCCTCGTCGTACACCTCGTGGTACTGGTGGTGGGTGTGGCCCATGACGAGCAGCTCCTCGTTGTCGAGCAGATCCGGCCCGAACTCGTCGGGGTAGGTGTAGTGGTCGGGGTCCTCGGGGTGGCCGTGGACGAGTTTCACGCGGTCATCGAACAACAGGCGTGTGTCCGGGAGTGCCGCGAGCCACGCCAGTCGGTCGTCGTCGAGATGCTCGCTGGCGTGTTCGACGCCGGCCTGGGCCATCCCGTTGAACCTGAAGGGGGTCTCGCCGGCCACTGCACGGTCGTGGTTGCCCATCACTGTCGGCACAGGAGCGGTCGGCCAGGGGCCCTCGGGGAGCGCCACAGAGTCGCCCCGCATCGCGTCGACGCAGTCGGCGTGCCATGGGTTGTAGCCGACGACATCGCCCGCACAGACGAGGTGGTCGATCTCGGGCATGTCGGCCAGGACCGCCCGGAGCGCGACTTTGTTACCATGGATGTCGGAAATAACGCCAACTCTCATGATACACAGCTAATGGGTGCGTGGTCTTGAGTGTACGGCCTCGCCGAGTGACTGCGCCGCGGGGCCTTATACTGGTGGCTGTAACAAACTGATACGGTCGGTTGTAAGCCATTGCCGGGATTTGCCGGACCCGGCCCGGCAAATCACCGGTAAATCGTTACAACCGACCGTATGACGTAATTCGCCACCCCGGGGTGGTGAATATCGTTATGAACGTACAGCCACCAGTATTACTGCCCGTTGTACACCGAGAGATCGAACTCGCTCGCCTCACCTGCGACGCCGGCCGAACAGACGGCGTGCTCGAACTCGTGGTTGTACACTTCTCTGGCGGCCTCGTCGGCCGTCTCAGCTGTGAGGTCGAAGGCCGTGGGACTGTCTTCCTCGTAGGTCGCCACCAGTGTCGGTGCAGTGACTTCCTCGACAATGAGGGCGTCCCGGCGGACGGTCCCGATGACAGCGCCCGGCCCGTCAGTATCCGTCGTTGGGTCCGCCGCATCGACGCCGACGATACCCGCGATGCGGGGCGTGTCGTAGTCGTCCTTCTCGAAATCTAGCGAGAGCAGTACTTGGGCGATGGCGTCACGGGCCGGATAGCCCAGTTCGAGCTTCTCCGCGATGGGATCGACGTGCGAGCCGTTCCCCACGACTGCACCCCGCTCGGTGAGCTGGACCCCGTTGTAGGAAATGTAAGGGTTGTCCGTTTCGGGAGCGTCCGGCGTCGG
>JAQCNK010000242.1 GCA_028275075.1 Haloarcula sp.
GCCATCGGCGCGAGCAGGTCCGGCAACGGAACCCCAGCGGACTCGGCGTACTCGATAGTGTCGTCCATATCTCGGAAATCTTCCGAGCCCTGTAGCGCCATCCCGAGGCCGAAAACGAGTCGGCCGATTCGGAGTCCAGTGCTGTGGTCTGTGTCGTCATTTGCCATGTTACCGTTAACGACGCGGCAAACAATAAACGTCGTGCTCACTCCAGATCGGCCAGGCGCTCGACCTCGTCGTCGTCTTTCCACTCGCCCAGTTCCTTCGGGTCGACGTGGACGAACACGTCGTCGACCTCCGGCAGCGCCATAACGGACTGGATGACCTCGGTCTCGATGTCGTGGGCCTCGTACAGCGTCAGGTCGCCCTCAACCTCGATGTGGAGACTCACGTCGATCTCGGGACCGACGTAGTGGGCGATGACGTCGTGAGCGCCCTGGACCCGCTCGTGAGCCAGCGCGCGTTCGAGAATCTCCCGCCGGAGGTCCGCGGGCGGGGCCGCACCCACCAGATAGGCGACGTTGTCCCGGACCACCTCGACGCCGGTGTAGAGGATGCCGACGGCGACGACGATAGCCGCGAGCGGGTCTGCGAGCGGATAGCCGGCGGTGGCGCCGGCGACCCCTACCAGGGCCGCGCCGGCGGTGAGGATATCGTTTCGGTTGTCTTTCGCCGTCGCGACCAGCGCAGGGGAGTTTGTGTCGCTCCCTGCGGCCAAGCAGTAGCGATAGAGCCCGTACTTCGCGACCGCCGACAACACGAGCACGCCGATAGCCACGGGGCCCTGCGTGACGGCAACGGTGCCGGACAGCAGCGCGCTGCCGGCCTGCCACATAACCACCCCGCCGGCCAGGAAGATACCCGCGGCGACAAACAGCGAGACGAACGGCTCGATGCGTTCGTGGCCGTGGGGGTGTTCAAAGTCGGGCGGTTGGGTTGTCAGGTAGAGCCCAGCGACGATGACCAGTGAGTACGCGGTGTCGGCGGCGCTGTTGACCGCCTCGCTCTGGACGGCCAGACTCCCCGTGGTGAGCCAGACGGCGCCTTTCAGCAGCACCAGCGCGAGGTTGACGCCCAGGACGATGAGGCCGACCCGCCGGAGTGTGTCGCGGCGAGGCATCTACTCTGGTGTCGTCGGTGAGTGTTAAAGCCCCTTCGGGGGCTCCTCGATTCGCACCGCCATCTCGGGCCCGGGGACGCTGGTGCCGTCCTGCTCGGCGAACCCGTCGCGTATCCGGTCGTAGCTATCGTCGACGGCCTCGACGATGACCTGCGTGTCGCCCACGACGGGCATGAAGTTCGTGTCGCCCTCCCATCGGGGGACCACGTGGGTGTGGAGGTGATCGTCGATAGAGCCGCCTGCGGCCTTCCCACCGAGATTCAAGCCGGCGTTGAAGCCGTCGGGTCCCAGCCCGCGCTCCAGCGCGTCGAAGGTCCGCTGTTTCAGTCGGGCGTGGTCCAGTAGCGTCTCATCGTCAAGGGTTCCATAGTCGCCGGTGTGAGAGTGGGGGATAACCATCACATGGCCGGGACTGTACGGGCGGTTGTTCAGCAGAACAAACGCGCGGTCGCTCCGGGCGACGACGCGGTTCTCGCGGTCGGTGTCGGCGTCCCGAAACGCACAGAAAACACAGTCGACATCTGGGTTTTGCTCTTCCCGTTCAACCCACTCGATGCGCCACGGCGCGAACACGCTCTCCATACAGATGGCACCGGGCCCCGGAGCAAAACGACTTCGGCTGATACTGCCGGCGAGAGCCAGTTTGGTAGTAACCCAGGTGGCTGTTCACATCTCTCTCGAGTATCAGTTACTGAAATAGGTGGCGAGTTTTTATCTTGGTATCTAGGGAATCAATGAGCAGGATGGCCACGACAAACAACGGCGTCGGGATGTCTGAGAGTTGTTCGGACTGCGGACGGGATACACC
The DNA here is from genome assembly GCA_028275075.1 of Haloarcula sp. Lineage (GTDB taxonomy): Archaea > Halobacteriota > Halobacteria > Halobacteriales > Haloarculaceae > Haloarcula. The sequence continues at coordinate 1,929 of JAQCNK010000242.1, forward strand.
ACACGCGGTCACCGTCCAGATAGAGACTGAGAGCAGCAAGCAAGAGAACGCCGAATTCTCACGAGAGCCCTACCGTGTCAGCGAGTGTCAGGTCTGTGGCACGGCGACGAGCACGCGGATGAACAACGCCTAGCATCGTTTTCGCTTGAGTGCGCTCGCTCACTCGCGCGGACAGATGATCTACCGTGACCGCGTCGTTACTTCGACGCCGTCGTCAGTCACGATAACAGTGTGTTCTTTCTGGCTGACGAACGTCCCGTCCGCCTCTTTTAA
>JAQCNK010000248.1 GCA_028275075.1 Haloarcula sp.
ACAAAACACCGGTTCATGTGACGCCTGCCCGGCCATTCAAATAACAACTATAATGAACCATCCGGTAGTTCCCCCGGTCATGCACGTCGCCATCGGGAGCGAGAACCCGGTGAAAGTGGACGCGGTCGAGCGTGTTCTCCCGGACGTGAATACGACCGCTGTCGCGGTCAGTTCGGGTGTCCCTGAGCAACCCTGGGGTCGCGCGGAGACGGTCCGGGGTGCCGGCAACCGCGCGGATGCCGCTCTGTCGGGATCGAGCGGTGACTACGGGGTCGGTATCGAAGGTGGCGTCGCCGACCGCGAGGTGCCGGCTGGTGTGTGGCTTATCATGTGGGCCGCTGTCACCGACGGACAGACGACCCACTTCGGCGCTGGACCCTCGGTTCGACTCCCCGAGAGTATCGCCAAGCGACTCCGTGACGGCGCGGAACTCGGTCCCGTCCTCGACGATGAACTGGGCCGTCACGAACTCGCGAAACAAGAGGGGGCTATCGGCGTCTACACCGCTGGCCGAGTCGGCCGGGCCGACGCTCTGGAGGATGCCGTTGCCGGGGCGTTCGGGCAGTTTTTGCGAGCGAGCGGCGACTAACTGACGCAGTCGTGTGTACTTCTGTTGCTGATACTGTTGACTGCAAGCACGTGGATATATCCGGCTCCCCGTGTGCCGAATGCGTCCGTAATGGTACAGCTGACAGTATCAGTCACCGGCTTCCGGCTGGATGTCGCTGGCACTCTTTGACTCCTCAACGGCGGTGGTCAGCGAGACGTTGAGCCAGGCCATCGAGGCGAGACCGCCCAGAAGGGTGACGGCGTTCTTGACGGCGTGGTCGACGATAGCGATGCTTAGCGCGGCGGCAACGCCCACTGGCGTCAGTGGCGCGACGATGATCGTGAAGGCGCCTTCATAGAGCCCGACACCGCCGGGAGTCAACGGGAGCACTTTCGCGAGGTTGCCGACGCTGACCGCAAAGAAGCCGACGGCGACCAGCGATGGAGTCAGCGCGTATCCAAAGGCCGCGAAGACGGCGAGTGCGGTTAGCACGTCCAGCGACCAGATTGCGAGGCTACCGATACCGACACGGGCGAACGCCGATCCGTCGGCGGTCACGGTCTGGATATCGGCGACGAACCCCTCAACGATTCCGGCGACGTAGTCGGCGTAGGAGTCCTCCGAAAAGCGGCCGATGGTCGCCCGGACGAAGTTCCCGTCCGTGCGGGCGCTGGCAACAATGGCTACGACGGCGCCGATAGCAGCCAGCCCCACGCCGGCGGCGACGTAGACAGCTGTCTGGCCGCTCTGTGCGGTCTCGGCACCGCTGACGGCGTTTCCGGCCAGGGCGGCAAACAACTCGCTCGCGGAGCCGGTGGCGGCCAGCCCAACCATCATGATGCCGGCCAGCACGGTGATGGTAAGCAGGTCGAAAACCCGCTCAACAGCAAGCGACGCAAAGCCCGAGGGATAGGAGATGGACCGGCGTGCCTTGACGACGTAGGCGCGCACTCCGTCACCGAGTCTGGCCGGGAAGACGAGATTGCCGGTCTGACTGATGAACACCGCGCCAGTGAGGAAACTCCACTTCTCGTGGAACCGCATCGAGTCGAGGATGTCTCGATACCGCAGCCCGCGGACGGGCCACGAGACCGCGTAGATGAGAGCCGAAAGCACGACGAGCGCCGGGGAGGCACCGGCCATCTCGTTCAGTACCCTCTGGGGGTTCAGGTACTGAGTCATCAGGAGCAAGGCGACCACGACTAGCATCGTTCCGGCGCCCATCGATATCCGGGGGGTGATCCGCGGGCTGACCGACAGCTCCCAGAACGTGCGGCCAATCTGACTCCCCATGCCGAGGACGTCTCGGACGATGTCGACTTTCGAGTCCCCTTTGGGTTCCCAGTCGACGGGAAACTCCTTGACACGCATGTCCTCCCGTTGGGCCTTCACTAGCAGTTCCGTGTCCCAGAACCAGTGTTCGTCCTCGACTTTCGGACCGAGCGTCTCGAAGGCTGCCCGCGAGAAGGCCTTGAATCCACACTGGTGGTCTTTCAGGTCTGAGCGGAGTATCGTCCGGACGAGCGTATTGTAGCCCAAACTCGGGATCCCACGCTTGGCCGGCCGGTCGGCGCGGTTCTCGTCAAGCCACCGCGACCCAGTTGCGACATCGTACTCGCCCGAGCGGACGCTCTCGACCAACTCTTCGAGATGGTGCATATCCGTCGCGAGATCAGTGTCGAAATACACCAGCGTGCCGCCGCGGGCCCGCTCGAAGGCGTATTCGAGGGCCCCACCCCGTCCGAGCCGCTCGTCACTGTGGATATGTCGAACGCGGTCGTCTTCGTTGGCCATCCGGGTCGCAATATCGGGTGTCCGGTCGTCACAACCGTCCTCCGCGACGATGACCTCGAACGAGTCCACCGGCAGAAAGGTTTCGAGGGTATCGAGCGTGACAGAAACCGTCCGCTCGATGGTATCCTCCTCGTTGTACGCTGGGAGGACGATGCTCACCTCGATATCGTTCATTGAAACTGGTTGCGCCGTCGGGATAAAATAAGCTTCCGTTTGCTTCTGCGGGCGTTGTAGAACCCTTCCCACACCGATGCGTCTCAGTCTGCGCTCTCGGGCGACCGCGTCGTAATGAACTGCCTGAGCTCCTCGCCGACCTCGCTTTCTGTCTCGTAGGGTCGGCCGACCACGATATCACCGGCTCGACTCCTGCCAACACCCGGCACCGCGGACAGCTCGGCCATCGACGCGTTGTTGACATTGAGCGGGTAGGGGATACCGGTGACCGAGCGGTAGCCGTGGTCAGTGATGGCCACATCGACTGTCCGGCCCAGTTCCCGCTCGCCCGGTAGTCCGACGAGCAGCGGATAGGTCCCGAGCTGTCGGCCGAAGGTTTTGCCGTCCTGGTGGTACTCCAGATGCACGTCGGGAAGCACCGTCCCCGCAGGCGCGACCCGCTGGAGCATCGGATTATCGATTGTCTCCCGAACCTCCTGCTTGTACTGCTTGAACAGCCGCTTGTGGTCTTTCGCGATGTCGGCGCCGGTCTCGGCCATATCGGTCCCCTCGAACGCCATCACCTGCCGGATGTTCACGCGCCGGAGCATCAGCCCCTCGTCGTAGACACGCTGGAGGAACCGCTTGTTGTGTTCGAACGTCTCGGCGGTCTCGCCTTTCAGCCCGTGGACAAGGTTGATACCGGGCAGCAGCTTCGGGAGCCGGCGGGCCGCGCTGTCTCCGAAGTTCGGGGCGGCGTCTCTCTCACCACCGGGTCGGAAACCGGCCACCTCGTTCACGATCTTCACGGCCTCGAAACACTCATCAGCGGTAACGTTGAGGTTGTTGTCGCTCATCACCTCGGGGTCCGCAGATTCGAGCCCAAACGCAGCCGTATCGCCGGGCGTGTTGTGCTCGGCGATAATCCGAATCCCTTCGCGGGCCTTCTCGGGCCACTTTACGATAGTGATGGGATTCATATTGTCGAGGTGGAGCGTCTCCAGATCCGGCGCTACATCGCGAATCCCGCCGTAGAGACGCCTGAGTGCGTCCGGATTTGGCGCTTCGCCGTCGCCGCCGTAGGCGAGGATGTCGGCCTGGCGACCCAGCCGGAAGTGGGCCACGCCCCTGTCGGATAACGCGTCTACCTCGTCAACGACGCTCTCCGGCGGGCGGAAATCCGGGTTCCCGTACAACGGCTCCGTACAGAAGGAACAGCGGTACGGACAGCCCCGCGATGTCTCCATCTCGCAGATGAGATACTCCGGATGGTTCGGGTGCTGTTCGACGACGAAGCTACCGGCCCGCGCCCAGCGGGTCTCTTCTTCGATGTCCCGGTAGCGGTCGTTGAACCCCTCCAGCCCGGACTCGATGAGGTCGTACACCGCGGCTTCCACGTCGGCCATCGCGAGAAAGTCGAAATCGAGGTCATCGCGGGCCGTTTCGCTGGCCCCCTCGTTGGCTTCGCCGACGCCGAAACGCACGGGTCCGCCGATGACGGAGGTGCCGTCGGCGGTCCAGGCCAGCTTCCGGACCTCGTCTGGTTCGGCGGGCGTCCCGCCGACGTACTTACCGGGGACGGTCATGCCACCGACGTACACCATGAGATCAGCCGTCTCCACGTCACGCCAGAGGTGGCTGTCGTCGCGGAGTTCGTCGATGGTATGGTACGTGATCTGGGACTCGGGGATACCGGCATCGACCATCGCACCGGCGGCGTATCGCGGATACGTCGAGATGTACGGGGGGACCCCGAAGTGGGCGGGCTCGTCGACGTAGCCGTCGACGATTGTCACGTCGAGTTCGGCGGGGTCTATCATACCTGCGGGTTACGCCTCGACACCTAAAACCGTGTTCGGTTGTCGGCGCTGACAGACTGCTCGTCAGCTTGGGCCGCCCAGAGGTCGGCGTACTCACCGCCACTGGCCAGCAGCACGTCGTGGCTCCCCTCTTCGACGATTTCACCGTCGTCCATCACGACAATGCTGTCAGCGTCCTGAATGGTTGAGAGCCGGTGAGCGATGACAAAGGCCGTCCGGTCTTCGACCAGGCGCTCGATACTCGCCTGGATCTCCCGCTCGGTCTCCGTATCCACGTCGCTGGTCGCCTCGTCGAAGATGATTATCTCGGGGTCGTTCAGCAGCGCGCGAGCGATAGCGACCCGCTGGCGCTGGCCGCCAGAGAGCTTGATCCCTCGTTCACCGATTTCGGTGTCGTAGCCGTCGGGCAACGCGCTGACGAACTCGTGGGCTTGGGCCGACCGGGCGGCCTCTCGGATCCGCTCGCGGGCGACTGCCTCGCCCCGACCCTCGCCGTCCAGCACGTCCCGATCGCCGTAGGCGATGTTTTCGGCGACGGTCCCTGAGAACAGGTAGGGGTTCTGCTCGACGACGGCGATATCGGCACGCAGTGACTGGAGGGCGTACTCGCGGACGTCGACGCCGTCGACGCGTACGGTCCCGGCGTTCACATCGTGGAATCGCGGGATAAGCTTCAGCAGCGTCGACTTGCCCGCGCCGGTGGCGCCCGCCAGCCCAACTGTCGCCCCGGCGGGCACGTCAAGCGAGACGTTGTTCAGGACGGGTTCGCCGTCGCCGTAGCCGAAGGTCACGTCATCGAACTCGACAGCGCCGTCGAGACTGTCCGGTCGGTAGGGGTTCTCGGGGTCGGTGATTGTGGGTGCCTGCCCGAGCAGGCCGAACACCCGCTCGGCGCTGGATTTTGCCAGTTGGTACTTGTTGGCCGACTTGCCAACCCGTCGCATCGGCGAGTACAGTCGCCGAAGATAGAGGAAAAACGCCGCGAAGAAGCCGGTGCTGACGAGCGCTTCGCCGTCGGGGCTGGTGATGGCGTCCATCCCGGCGATGTAGAGGATGGCGACGAAGACCACACCGGTTAGCAGGCGCAAGCCGGCGAAAAAGGCCCGCCGAATCCGCAGGGCAGCAACTTTCTCGTCGTGGTAGGCCTGGCTCTGTTCGACGACGCGACCGCGCTCGAACTCGTAGCGGTCGAAGGCCTTGATAACGGGCGCACCGCTCAGGTTGTTCTCCAGACGGGTGTTGAGCCGCGAGACGGTCTGGCGAATCGAGCGGTAACGCGGTTCGATCCACGTCAGGAACAGGCCGCTGGCGACGCCGATTATCGGCACCGGAGCCAGCGCGATGAGCGCGAGTATCGGGGCCTCCAGATAGAGGATAACGGCGATGCCGCCGACGGTGGCGACGACCCGAATCAACTGGCGGAACTCCGTGTTCAGAAACGACTCCAGCCGGTTGATGTCGCTATTGAGAATCGACATCATCCCGCCCGTTTGGTGGTTGGCGAAGAAGTCCATCGAGAGCCGCTGGAGGTGGTCGTAGGTGTCGTTGCGGAGGTCACGCTGTATCTTCTGGGCCGACGACTGGAGTAGATAGCGGGAGGCAAACCGGGTCACCGAGCGGACGAGATAGGCGGCCGCGGCGATGCTCACCAGTCGCTGGAGGAAGGCGGTGCGGGCCGCTTGCGAGGTGATCGCGCCGGGGGGCATGAGTCCCGCCCGCGTCAACAGTCCGGGCGCGGCGCTGTTCAGGACGACCCGGTCGATAGCTGCGGCGACAATTATCGGCGGCACCAGTCGAGCGAAACGCGTGATAAAGGCGGCGAGGACGCCGAGAGTCAGCCGGAGCCAGTACGGCGCCGCGTAGCCAACGAGTTTCAGTATCGGGTTCCCGTCGACGTTCTCACGGACGCCCTCGAA
>JAQCNK010000260.1 GCA_028275075.1 Haloarcula sp.
TGTGCCTTCCCCGGCTATTGTATAATATTCACAAAACTATTACATACTGGGACCGTAGTTGGTAGCAATGACCTCGCTCGACCAGCAGACGACCGAGCCGCTGACCCCGGTCGAACTCCGCGCGGACATCCCCGCGTTGGCGAACGGCGTCTACATGAACTACGGCGCACACGGCCCTAGTCCCCGGTACGTCGTCGACGCCGCCCGGGAGTTCCTCTCGACACACGAGTACGACTCGCCCGTCGGGGCGGACCCCTACGGGACGGCGTTCGATGCCTTCGACGACGTCCGGGCGCGCGTCGCCGCCTTCGTCGGGGCCGAACCCGAGGAAATAGCCCTGACCGAGAGCACGACCGCCGGTATCAACGCGGTGGCCGACGGGCTCGGGCTCGATGCGGGCGACGTGGTGGTCCGCACGGACCTGGAGCACCCTGCGGGGACGCTGCCGTGGCAGCGCCTGGAGCGAGCGGGCGTCGAGGTCCGTGTGGTCGATACCACGGCCGGCCGACTGGACCGCGAGGCGTACAAGGCGGCCGTCGCCGACGCGGACGTGGCGTGTTTCAGTGCGCTCACGTGGACCCACGGAACGAGACTCCCCGTCGCGGAACTGGTCGATATCGCTCACGACGCGGGCGCGTTCGCCCTCGTCGACGCCGTACAGGTTCCCGGACAACTGCCGATAGACGTCTCGGCGTGGGATGCCGACGCCGTCGCCGCCGCCGGCCACAAGTGGCTGCTGGGCCTGTGGGGCGGCGGGTTCCTCTACGTCGACGGCGATGCGGCCGAGGGGTTACAACCCCGAACGGTGGGCTACCGGGGCGTCGAGACGCCGACGGCCGACCCGTTCACGTTCAAACCAGGGGCCGGGCGATTCGAGGTCGGGTCGGCGAACCCGGCGCCACACGTCGCACTGGGCGAAGCAATCGAGACGGTCACCGCCGTTGGCGTCGACCACATCGAGTCCCGGATCCACGCGCTCGCGTCCCGTCTCACGGCGCACGTGCCGAGCGAGCGACTGCTGAGTCCGGCAACGCCCGAGTCGGGGCTCGTGACTGTCGACGTCGACGACCCGGCACAGACGGTCGACCGGCTGGCCGATGCGGGTATCGTCGTCCGGTCGTTACCCGAGCCACCGGCAGTGCGAGCGTCGATACACGCCGTCAACACCGAGAGGGAAGTGGACCGCCTCGCCGACACGCTGGCCGCGGCGTTCTGAGCCGCCGTGTCAGTCGGACTTGCCCGGCTGACGCTGGTGCGTGGCGACCAACCCGAGAAAGTTCTCGAACACGTTCGTCGCCTCCAGGGCGGCGTCGACCGACTCGTCTGTCATCGTCGCCAGTACTGACGCCCGCCGGTCGTCGGAGAGGTCCTTGTTGCCGATGACCCACTCGGCGGTTTCCCGGTCGTACTCGGGGTGGAACTGGACGCCGTAGCGTGTCCCGAGCCTGAACGCCTGTACCCCGTAGTCGTTTCGCGCCAGCTCGACTGCCCCCGCGGGCAGTTCGGCGACACGGTCGGAGTGGGTCTGGAACGCGGTGAACGACGATTGGATACCGGCAAACAGCGGGTCGTCGCCCCGCCGGTGGACCGTGCGATAGCCCAGTTCGTGGTCGCCCATATCGACCACGCGCCCACCGAGGGACTGTGCGAGGAACTGGTGGCCCCAGCAAATCCCCAGCGTCGGTACGTCCGCTCGGTGGACGTCGCGGACCCACGAGGTGAGGTCGTGAATCCACTCGAGGTCGTCGTACACCGACGTCTGTGAGCCGCTGATCACCACGCCGTCGTACTGCCAGTCGGGACCGGCCGGGAGCGGCGGAAACTGGCCGTTACTCACCTTGTACACCCGCGTCTCGGCGTCGACCGAGCGGGTCAGGTTGCGCTCTGCGGGCGTTTCACCGACCGATGCGTCGACGATTGCGATTGTCTGGTTCATATGGCTTCACTCCAGCTAAAAATCGCGCGGTTTAGCCGCTCAGACGAGGAGCTGGATATCGGACTCGGCCATGTGCTGGAGCGCCGTGGCCGCGCCCACGCCGACGGTGACGTCGTCGTAGAAATCTTCCTCGTCGTACTCCATCAGCTCGATAGTCATCTGGCAGGCCTGCAGTTCGACGCCCTGGTCCAGCGACAGCTCAATGAGCTCCCCGATAGTCGCCGTGCCGTTGTCGTCGATTCGCTTCTCCATCATCCGCGTCGCCATCCGGTCCATCCCGGGCAGCGCCGCCAGCGCGTTCGGCATCGGCATGTTCGGGTTGCCGACGGCCGACAGCTGGAGCTTCTCGGATTTCTCCTCGTGGAGGATGTCGAGTCCCCAGAACGTGTGGAAGACGACCACGTCCCAGCCGAACGCGGCCGCGGTGCTGGCGAGGATGAGTGGCGGATACGCCATGTCGAAGCTGCCCTGAGTCGCGACGATGGTCATCTTCTTCCCGTCGTCGTCGTCGGTCTCCAGGTCGGCGACGGTCGATTCGAGTTCCTCGATGCGAGCCTGTAGTTCGGTCTCGGTCATCGAATCACCGTCGCCCGCCGATGGTGTGTCCGTACTCATCTCAGTTGGTCTTCTCGACGTAGTGTTTGTACACGTCGCCGTCCTCGACCTGTTTGAGCAGTTCGACGCCATCTGTACCCTGGGCCCAGCCGTCGATGTCGCTCATGCTTCCGCTGTCAGTCGAGAGCACTTCGAGTACGCCGCCGTTGGCGACGTCGTCAATGGCCTTTTTTGTCTTGACGACCGGCATCGGGCACGACTCACCTTTCACGTCGAGCGTCTCCGTAATATCGAATGCGTCACTCATTGTTTGTAGGACTCCGTTTGTTATATTGGAGCTACTACACAATACTGCCCCTACCAATAAAAGTCTGCTGGTACTCTCACCAGCTACTACCGGTTTCAGTTTTGTTCATCGAGCAGGCGACGGAGTTGGACTATCTCCTCCTGATGAGACTGGGCTGACTCCTGCGTGTTTTCGACTGAATCGACGACACTGTTCATTCCGTCAACAGTCTCGTCCACGAGCGATGCGACTTCCTGTGTACTCTGTGCTTGGTCGTCAGTGGCCTCGGACACCTGCATCAGGCTATCGGCAACTTCATCGATGCTGTTGCTGATTTCGGAGAGATTGTCAGCCGAGTGTTCTATCTGAGAGATTCCGACCGAGATTCGGTCGTCCATCGTTTCTAGACTGTCGACCGTTTCCTCCGTAGACCGCTGGATGGCATTTATCATGTCCTCAATCGTCTCCGCGTTCTCCTGTGACTCCCCCGCAAGGCTCTTTACCTCGTTTGCGACCACTGCGAACCCGTCTCCGTCACTCCCGGCGCGTGCCGCCTCGATTGATGCGTTGAGTGCCAGCATATTCGTCTGGTCGGCAATGCTGTTGATGACGTCGACGATTTCGTCGATTTCTTCGGCTTTGCTCTGTAACTCGTCGATTTCGGCTGAAACCAGTTCCGAGGCCTCGGTGACATCGTGCATAGCCTCGACTGCCGCTTGTGTCGACTCTTCGCCCTGTTCAGCCAATTCCGAGGCCGCATCGGCCTTTGAATCAACGTTTGAGACAGTTGAGGCGATTTCTTCGATTGTCGCTGACAAGTCCGCTATCTCGCTGTTGATTTTGTCCAAGGTCGGCGCGTGGCCCTGAATGATTTCGTTGTTCGTCTCAATCATCAGTTCCAGATCTTGACCACCCTGTTCTATCTCCGCGACCGCGTCCTGAATCTCTGCGAACAGTTCTGCGTCAACGGTCACCACCTCGGCACTCTCCTCACTGCTCATACGATCATAAATAAGTGAATGTATTTAAGCCTCAGGCTAAATTATCAAGATCTGTATCCAGCAGTTCATATTGACCCATATCACATATCCAAGAGTTATTTTGCCAGATTAGGCAAGAGCCTTATTTTTGAATAGGCTCTTAAATGTATCTAATACATCATTTTATGCAGAGTAGTATTGTGTATTATAGGAATTACTATACAAACACTTTTATACCTCTACCGTATACATTTAGCCACGTCACATGAACGCTGAAGATTTCCCGACCCCGGACGCAGAA
>JAQCNK010000262.1 GCA_028275075.1 Haloarcula sp.
ATCATGTTCGACAGGACCGACACGCTCACCGTCCGGAGTCGAGGAGGCGGAGAGGGTGAGGAGAGCGATGCGAGGATTCTCATATATTCCGTCGCAGGTGCCACCAGACGGACGCTGCCCACCGGTTGTTTCACGGAGCCAGGCCTTCAACTGGGCAAAATAGCGTTTCTGGTACGAGGCAAACCAACGGGTTTCAGCGGGAACAGAGTGTTCTGCGTACTCGGCATCTCCGGGCTTCCCACGGACGAGATTGATTTTGGTCTGGAGTGTGTCAAGGTGGTTTTCGAGGGTCCGTTTGACAGCTTCAGACCATGAAACGGGCGTTCGGGTGCGGAGGTCCTGGCCAGATACGCCGTCGTCGCACTCGCGCGGACCTTCGCTGTGCCAGTTCACCCAGTCGGTGTGAACAAACTCCCGACGGAGGGAAATACCGTCACCAGTGGCTAAGGGTTGGGCGGCTCGCTGGGGGTACTCGTCGGCGAACTCTGAAACGCGAGATTCAGGGGTGGGTAACTCAGACAGGTTCGACGATACTGCCGAGTTACCGCCTGTATCACTGTTTACAGAGTTGTTCAAGTTGGTGCGCCGAGAGCCGCCACCGCCGTCGGAAGGTTCATCGACACTCATTCAGTGTCAAGAAAAGCGGCAATCGCTGCTTGTTGGGTTGCGCGGTGAGCTTCGAGCCGGGCAGCAACAAGGTACGGCTCAGTAGGCCACATGCCGGAGCCGCCTGAGACAGCGTAACAAGTCTCGTCGAAGGTGACCCAGTCAGTCATCTACGAGCCTCCATGTCAGGATGACTTTCACCAGACCGCGACCGCACCGCTGAAGAAGGGTCCTCCCTCCGGTCGTCCCATGCGCGCCCTCCACTCGGTCGGGCGCTTGTGTCGGTCGGGGAATCATCCCCGGTCAGGTGGTCGAGAAGATCGCCGTGGCGTTCAGCCAGACAATCGCGGCACAGATCGAGCGCGGTACAGCTGTCGTTACGTCGGTTGATGCACCTTTCAGCACAGTGAGCGCACTGGTAGTGAACGTAATCGGACCAGTCCGTCACGCCTGATCACCGTCCTCGACGAACTCCAGGAGGCGAGACGCGCGGACGAATTCGTCAGCTCGGAACGGCCAGTTCTCGCGAGAAGGTGCATCTCTCACGATAGCACACCCCCGTTCAGATGATAGTCGGTGTGTTCGTCCGGCGGCCGACCTTCGAGATTATCGGGGTCGTTGTTCCAGCGATCTTCGTCGACGTGATGAACGTGCAGTTCAGACCAGAGGTCGTCTATTTCGCCGTGGGCGTAGGCGGTGAGACGGTGGAGGTAGAGATAGCGGTCATGCCCAGCTCGGGAATCCCAGACTCGAAGGCGCGGGTAGTGATCGAGGTCGAACTCTACCCGTGGGCCGAATATCACGCGCGGCACCCCCCAGTTTCGGGTAGCACAATGGGTTTCGGAGGACAGCGGCGGGGGCCACAAGGTAAGCTTGTGACCACCGAAATCCGAGTCTCAGGAGAAATCTGAGAACCGTCGAGAGAAGCTGTAAGACCTATCTTAGCCGGACTTGAGCCAAGAAGGTCAGAACCGATGGTTTGAGTACGGGCACGGTGGGATTCGAACCCACGACCGTCGGATTAGAAGTCCGACGCTCTATCCGGGCTGAGCTACGTGCCCACACGGTGGACAAAAACGGGCACCATCAAAAGTTGTCCGAATCAGCGTCAGGAGGCGTTACGAATCAGGCCGCCCGACGTCGTGGAACTCGAAGCAGGCGCCACCGGTCTCGCTTTCGGTGACGGTCACCGACCACTCGTGGGCGTCAGCGATAGTCCGGACGATAGACATTCCAAGACCGGTGCCCTCATCGGTGGTAGTGTAGCCGTGTTCGAGGACGGAGTCGCGTTCGGCTTCGGGGATGCCGACGCCGTCGTCGGCGATAAAAAAGCCGTCATCAAGCGGGCCGACGGTGACAGTGAGGGGCGCAGCGGTAGTGTCGTCCGGGCATCCGTGTTCAATGGCGTTGCGAAAGAGGTTCTCGAAGACGTGCAGCAGGTAGTCGGAGTCGGCGAGGATAGTGGCGTTATTGGGGGTTGCCAGCGTCGCGTCCCTGGTGTCGACGTGCGCCCACGCGGTGTTGGCCGCGGTGGCGACGGCGACCTGTTCCTCGTCGATGGTGTCGCGGTCGACGGTGGTGAGTTCCCGGAGGTCCTCGACCATCTCGCTCATCCGGTGGATGGCGCGGTCGATGTCATCAAGTCGGGAGAGATCCTCTGTCTCGCGGGCGAGTTCGACGTAGCCGGAGGCGACCTGAATCGGGTTGCGAAGGTCGTGGGAGACGTACTGGCCGAACTGGTCCAGACGCTCGTTCTGTCGTTCGAGCTGGGCGGTCCGGTCCTGGAGCTGGATACGTTGACGGCGTTCCGCAGTGATATCGCGACCGACCACGACGACGCCAACGTACTCCCGGGTGGTGTTGGTGATAGTCGAGGCCTCAAGGTCGTAGAAGCGCTGCTCGCCGTCGATATCGCAGTTGAGGATTGTGTCGTCGTCGATGGCGTCGCCGGCGACGGACTGCTCGTAGCAGGACAGCAGCGTCGGGTGGGCGGCGAACACCTCGGCGGCGGTATCGGTCGGGACATCAGCGTCGGGCGGTCGGCCCAGTAGGCGGTTCCCTGGTGGGTTGACATAGCGAATGACTCCCTCCTGGTCGATGATGTAGACGGCGTCGTCCATGCTCTCAATGACAGCCTGGTGAGCCAGCGGCTGGATATCGAAGAGGAAGTCGTTGACGTACGACCAGCCGATCGGGAGGGCGGAGATGGTCGCGCCGTAGGTGATCAGCTGGACGTTGGGCCAGGGGTTCAGCGCCGGAAACAACGAGGTATGTTCCGAGAGAAAGAGCAGGGAAAGGGAGAACTCGATCGTGCCGACGATGGACAGCACGAGGAGCGGGGAGCGGTAGCTGGCGAAGGTACGCTTCCACATCGAGACGATGACGATGTGGGCAGTGCCGACGAGCCCGAAGATGTAGACAGCGTTGAGCCAGAACAGTGGACCTAACGAGGGTTCGAGTAGCGGCAACGGCCCCATGGAGTCGAGCGCAAACGCCGACCAGTACAGCTCACCGGGGTTGCGCAGGATCAGCACGATGAAGCCGAGACCAACGGTGACGATGGGGACGAGAAACCGACGGGTGAGCAGGTCGCGGTGGTCGGTGTACTGCGCGGCAAACACCCAGAAAGAGATGCCAAACAGCGGGCTGATGGCGTGTCGGACGATGAACCACGGCCGCTTCGTTGCCACTGTCGGAGCGAGAAGCTGACCGATGTACAGCGACGACCACACGGCAAGCGTAATCATCAGCAGGGTGTAGGTTCGCGCACCGGCAGTCTGCCGCTGCTGCCACGTGATCCCCGCGATGAGGATTGCGAGCGCTGTCGAGAGTATCCCGAGCATCACAACAGGATGGGTGAGTGCGCTCATATCCCATTATCATTCAGGTGTTATGAATCAGTTATGGCTTTCGACAGGCGTGAAACAGCCGCCGATACTCGAGTACGGTGTAGTGGCCGACTGTGTGGAGAAACCCATCATCCGTTATTCGCCGGCCAGAGGTCTCAACGAGGAGTTGAGGACAGGTGGCGGTGGGGTATGCACGTCCCAGTCGGCGACTGAAACTCACGTCTTCGTTGGGACCGCTAGCGAAGCCCCCGACATCGAAGTACGCCGGGCGGGAGACGAAGATATTGAACCCCGGGAACGGCGGCGGCGACAGTCCGGGAAGCCCGTGGTTGAAGAGGAGTTCGAACGGCACGGTGCGCCAGTCGCCGGTAACCCGACAGCGGCAGTTCGCACCGGCGAGGTCGTGCTCGCGAACGAACGCGAGCATCGTCTCGATGTAGTCGGGTCGGAGTCTGGTGTCGGCATCGACGAAAACAATCCAGCGGCCGCTGGCGTGGCGGGCGCCGCGGTCTCTGGCGTCGCCCTGGCCGGTAGGGCGGGCACGCACGACCCGAGCGTTGTGCTCGCGGGCAAGAGAGCGCGTAGCGTCGTCGCTATCACCGTCGACGACGAGACACTCGTGGTCGATCGATGCGGCAGTGGTCTGGATGGATGACAGCGTCGCCGGTAGCAAGTCAGCCTCGTTCCGAGCGGGCACGACAAAGCTGACTGTGGGGTCAGCTGTCGATATCGACATCCTCGTCGGTGGCCGCAGCGGTCGTGATAGCGATGGCATCGGTCGTCTCGACGGCGTCAAGCCCGTCGATGGCACAGATATCGGCCACGCTGTCTTGGGGCACCGAGACCACGAGATCGTCGAACTGCAGTCGGCGCTGAACGGTTCCGCCGGCGGCCTTGGCGGCGTTCGCCACGGCGTCGGGATCCGCGTCAGCGGCCGTCGCCAGCGCGAGGTCGACTGACTCACCCGCCATCGGATCGTCGCGAATGCTCTTGACGGCGCGGGAAATGTACATTACTTTGACGATGGGCCGCTGGGGTCTTGGTTGTGGCGTTTGGCGCTATGTAGCCGTGACTCGGCGATGGCGAAGGCGAGCGTGCTCGCCAGTCCAAGCAGTGTGCCGCCGGTGAGAACGACGGCGAGGTACTCAAGCGTGCGGCTGCCGAGGAAGAAGGCCGAAAGTCCGTCCAGCACGGCGCCGATGGCCAGCATATAAAAGGGCGCGTTCAGGTAGCGCCATTCGAAGGTGCCGTTGAGATACTCGTCAGTGACTCGCCCCAGGCTAGAGGTGATGCCCGCGGCGGCGAACCACTGGACAGAGCCGTTTACTAGCGCCGCCAGCACCTCGACGGCCGAGAGAGGCTTTAGCTGGGTCTCGTAGGCGGTGACACCGCTGAGGCCGCCGATGGCCAGCAGGGCAGCGGCGACAACGTAGGTGATGATTGTGATACGGCCACCGTAGAAGCCGGAAGTCGCCCGGTCGACGGCCTTATCCAGGATGCGCTCGGCGCCGAGCCCGCGCCCGAGTACGTACAGCCCCAGCAGGCCGGAGATGATACCAAGCGCCGATCCCGGATAGCCCAGCGACTCGACAGCGATGGTCATCGGGTAGATGAGTAACAGGATGCCCAATGGGATGAGGATGGTCCCCCTGGTCTCGGGGTCGTTGAGCACCTGCTTTATCGTGTAGTACATCGATTCGAGGTCCTGTGCCTGTCGGACGACGACGCGCCGGACTCCGTCGATGCGGATTCGCGAACGGATGACCGGCACGACAGACTCATCTTGGGCACCGTCGGTAACGACCAGCGAGCGGACGTCCTCGCTCGCCGTCAGCGACGCGAGCACGGTGTCGACCTCCTCGCCGACGGCGCGGTTGGCGACCACGTCGCCGGCGTCGGCCCCAGTGACCGCTGCGACCTCAACGGGTTCGTCATCGATCTCGTCGACGATGTGGACCCCCTCAAAGAGGACGTTTACGTCCGAGTCCTCAGGGTCGACACTGGCCAGTGAGACAGCTGCGTCGACCACGTTATCGCGGCCGATCACGGGCGTCTCGATATCCGTCTTGCGCCCGAGGTCGTCATCCAGATCCACACACAGCACCAGCAGCATTGGTTGACCGTATGCCAGCGTCGTTTAATTGTCTTCGGGCGTGACACAGCATATCTCACTATGTAGTGCGTCGCTCGACGACCAGCAAGACGGCGAGGCCGATGATGATTAGCGTGTACGAGCCGGCCGCCATCAGTGCTGCCTGTTCACTATCGTACTCACCCGTTCGAAAAATGATAGCTTTCCTAACCATCGCGATGACACCCGTGTATATGACCAACCGGACGATGCGACGTGTGTCGCTCTCCTGCGTGTAAGCGACGACAGTCTGGTACACCTCGACGATGATGAAGAGGAGCAAAGCAGTGTCGATGAAGCCCACGACCACAAGCGGGTCGGTAATGCGGCCGCTGAGAGCGCTCTGGAATATCTGGAGCCCGAGGTCGAAGACGCCGATGGCAAACAGTAGCACGATGACCAGCGCGGCAATCACCTCGACGTAACGGATGAGTTCCTCGCTGATCGCCAGAATCCGTTCGTCGAGGGGGCCGTCCCGCTGGAGCGAGCCGCCGATGGGCTCGGACTCCTCGTCGTCCATAGTTTACCTTGGGCTCTGAAACGGATGAACTGCGTGCCTATACGGGTCGACAGAACGATTGATAGAATTCGCCTCCGCCGACCCCGGCGAGTATCTATCAGGGCTTCTGTCGACCCGTATACTTGACATGGTTGGAGCCAGCTATCCCATGCCAATCCACACCACACCGATGCTGATGCGCACGCTTTTTCCCGCTGGACGCGATGCTAGGCGTATACGATGATCTCCGAGGGCTGCGAGCAGTGCGCCAAGGGCGGTAAAATGGTGCTGTTCGTCTACGGCTACTGCGACCAGCGAGACTGCTTCTACTGCCCCCTCGGAGAGAACCGAAAGAACGTCACCCAGATGTACGCTAACGAGCGTCCCATCGAGGACGACAGCGACGTCATCGAGGAGGCAAAGCGCATGAGTGCGCTTGGGACCTCCATCACAGGCGGCGAGCCACAGGAAGTGCTCGACCGGACCTGCCATTACCTCGAACTGCTCAAAGACGAGTTCGGCGAGGACCACCACACCCACCTCTACACCGGTATCACCGGCGGCCGCGAGAACATGCGCCGACTGAGCGAAGCGGGGCTGGACGAGATTCGCTTCCACCCGCCACTGGAACTGTGGGGCGACATGCACGGAACGGAGTGGGAAGAAATCCTCTACATCGCCCGCGAGGAGGGGCTCACCCCCGCCTTCGAGATCCCCGGTATCCGTGCCGAGCCGGAGTTCCTGGAGTTCCTCGACGAAGGCGCCGCGGATTTCTGTAACATCAACGAGTTCGAGATGTCCGACGGGAACTACCGACGGATGCAGGAGGAAGGGTTCGAACTGAAAGACGACCACATGAGCGCCGTCGAGGGGAGCCACGATATCCTCGAACAGATGGGCGACCACGAGAAGGTGTACTTCTGTACCAGCGTCTTCAAGGACGCCGCCCAGCACCGCTCCCGGCTCAAGCGGATGGCCAACAACCTCCAGCGGGAGTTCGACGACGTCACCGAGGACGGCACACTCGTCTACGGGAAAGCGTGGGTCAGCGAAGCCCGGCTGGAAGAACTCGGCGTCCCTGCGGAGTTCTACACCGCCAAGTCCGAACACGTCGAACTGGCGTGGTGGCTCCTAGAGGAGATGGTCGAGGAAGGCGACGTGCCCAAGGGGGAAATCGTCGAGCAGTACCCGACCTACGACGGGACCGTGGTCGAGCGGACGCCGCTATCCGGTGGCAACGGTGGGAGCCGAGCGACAGCGGACGACTGATACTGTGTGTGAGTTCATCGATACATTCGGCACCTCGGGGTGCCGACTGCGTCCGTAATGTTACAGCCGACAGTATGAGCCTGTAGCTATACTACAGAACGATTGATAGAATTCGCCTCCGCCCGACCCCGGCGAATATCTATCAGGGCTTCTGTCGACCCGTATATCAAGGGTTCACCGTCCGTCGGATTGATGTGTTCTGGTATCGTCACTACTGGTAGGTCCCTCCATGAGATTTACCGTCGACAGCAGTAAACTGCTGTACGGGATCGGTGTAGCGTTCGCGACGGCCGCACTCATATATTTCGCGCGTGACGTGGTCTTCGACCTCTCGATCACGGTGAAGGCGGCGCTGCTGTTCCTGCTGTTCGTCGGCTTCTTTCTCGCCGGACTCGCAGCCCAGCGCGACGTGCTAGATGTCGTGTCCTTCGCGCTGGCTGGCGTCACGTACGTCATCTTCGTCGGCTATGTCGTCTTCCGATACGGTCCCAGCGAGACAGGGACATTCCTCCTGCTAGCGTTTTCAGCGGGCCTGTTCGTCACGCTGGGCAATCTGCTCTGGGCGGACAGTATCACCGTCTCACGGCGGCAGCTGGTCGCCGTCACGGCTGGGCTGGCGCTGGTCAGCGCCGCGCTGGTCGGGGTCGACGCCGTCGGCGGGGGTGTCACCTACAACGTGACGACAGCGTCGTCGGTCACCGTCGAACCGACCGAGGACAGGCCGACACCGTACAGTCAACGGGAGCGCCAGGTGGGGACGCTGACCGCGAGCAACGAGTTTGTCTTCACCCGGGCGCTCTCACTGCCGGAGTTACGTGGCTGTCTGGTCGGGGGTAACGCGAGCGGACGGACCGACGCGTACGTGTCCTACAACGACCCCGGCTACGCCCAGCCCGACACAATCGGCGGCGGCGTGACCCAAACTGTCCCCATCGTCGCGGATTTACCGACCGACCGCAACCAGACCAAGCCAGTGACCTACGCTATCGAACGAGGCAGCGATTGCAGCGTCGACCGGACGGAGCCAACACTGCTGGTCACCGTGGGCGATGAACGCGGCGACTATAGTGGCCGTTGAAGATCATATTCGTCACAGCGTGCGAGATGGAGGATACTCCAGACGGTCCCTGCTTCGTGGGACCGCACTTGCCGCGGCAGTCGGGGTATACGGGTCGACAGAAGCCCTGATAGATATTCGCCGGGGTTGCGGAGGCGAATTCTATCAATCGTTCTGTCGACCCGTATAGCTGGCTGTTCAGGAGTGACGGGAGGTACAAATGCTGAACCTATTGCTCGAAGACGAACGTCCCGTCTTCCTGTACTTTCTCCCCGTCGACCTCGATGAACGAGTCTTCGGACATGTCCACGATCATGTCGACGTGGACTGCGGAGTCGTTCTGTTCGTTCGCCTCGCCGACAGTGGCCTCGTAGGCGCGGCCGA
>JAQCNK010000271.1 GCA_028275075.1 Haloarcula sp.
ACCTTCAGAAGATTCCTCACGTAATCTCTCTCAGATGTTGGTAACCTAGACTGAATTGGAGTAGTTAGCTACACCCCCTGTAATATCACACGTTTCAGTACCTTCAGACGCCTGAATAACAGGGGCAAATTCTGAATCTTCGCAACCAACTTCTCGCACGATTTCCTCGTCGACAGCGACGCCGAACTTCTCTTTCGCCATAGCTAAAACAACCTAAGAACAGCGTGCACCAAGTGTACGGCGGTTTCAATTTATCTAAGCTGATTCACCGGGCTATGTGAACTCTTCTATGACACCCTCGACAGTGGGAATACCGATTTACCCACACCTGAAGTCTCAGAGTCTGTAACCGCTCGAGAACGTAGCGATGATGTTTTGTACCGGATTCAACTTTCTGACGGCGAGACGGCCCTCACTGAGTTTGAGGAGACGCAACAGGCCAGCGCGTTCGTTGGGGTCGTAGACTACCTCGTACGAAACCACGACCTCATCTCAAAGCTGGAACCTCTCCCGTATATCCCAGGCTGAACGCGGCCGATCATCCATAAGCAAACGAGTTCTGGTGGGAAAGAAATGAAGCAACCTCAAGAGTTGACTGGCGGACACTATCTTGAGGTGAACCTGAGTTCAGGACAGAAGCAGCGAGAACTCGCCTGTCTCGTGGAACGAGGTGGCCTTCATCTGAAATTTGATGACCCTTGGTGAATCGCTCTTATGTAGAACTACGGAAAGCCCCCATAACAAGGCAGTCGATGGTGATATCGACGGATGCGTCTGTGAGATTCAGCGATCTAACGATCCCGAATGTATGAGCGGTCTGTTCCAAGCCTTGCTTAGACAGGCCGCGGAACTTCCGCAGCCACGGTTGAACGAGCGAAAACAGACATTCTGCCTGATTGATGTGGACTCCGTCAGGCGATACGTACCTCTCTTTGTGGACGACCGTTCGGTGATCCCGACCGATCTCGCGGTACGCTTGGAGTACACCTGTCCAGACCTCTCCCAGCGGCTAGGAGAGGTCTTCAGCCTCCTGAATCACTGGCTCAAGATCGCCTTCGTAGTCGATCCCGCGCTGTCCGCGAATCACACGAAGTGAGTCGCGGCACGCCGCGACGAGCGTCAGCCGGTCACCATGACGCCCTCGCCAGCGTGATCGGCCAGTCCGCGACGAGTCGCCGCGAGAACGGCTATTTCGCGGCGGCTCTTGACATTTATAACCAGAACAGACTTTGCCAGATTCGTCGACCTGTGCCGGTCCATCGACGGTCTGGTTAAACAGTTCCCAGGTGAGGGGGAAGCCGCGCTGAACCGCGGCTTCCCCCTCCCGAATCGCTGTGTGAATGGTTTTGTAAGCACGACCGAGCAGCGGTGCAATCTGGTTGATTCTCAGCAGTGTATCTGCGTAGAGGGTGAAAGCGAGAAGCACCTCACCGCAGGAGAGGTGCTTCTCGTGAAATGGCGTTCCATAGGTGTATACTGGCTTAAATTCGCAATTACGACACCGACTCGGTCGTGTTTCTCCCACGTCATAGTGCTCTGGTGACCACAGCGAGGACAGGATGTATTCTTCCAAAACCGCTTTAGACGCCGCTCGATGCGGTCATCGAGCGGCTCGGTGTTTTCGGGGAGGTTCTGCGTGCAGTCGAAACAGAGGAGAAACTCCGAGCCGTCCACCAGTTCGAACGTCATCTCTTGCGTCGACTCGAACGCGAAGCTCCACAGGTCGCCGATGCCGCCGGTGGTCTGGACCTACTTCTCGCAGACGTGACACGACTCGTATGCTATGTTTGAATTCAAGGCTCCACCTGTTAAGAGGTATCGACCCTGACCACGTGCGCGTCTTCAGGATCGAACCCGGCGACCACGCCACCAGAGAGCGGATCGCGAGTCCTGACGACGAGGTCGCGACCGTCCCAGTCAAGCGTGACCCGCGTCGTCTCACCGAGGAACTCCGCGTTCGCGACGGTCGCGCGGATACGGCTTTCGCCGCCGTCGATCCGTAGGTATTCGGGCCGCACACAGAACGTGAGGCGGTCGCCGACGGCGACGTCGAGGGCATCGCCTGCCCCGCCGAGCGCGACACGGAGCGTCTCGCTGCCGACGTCGACCGCGGCGACCGAGGTGTCATCTGCAGCGTCCGCCGAGACTTCCGTAACCTTCGTGACCCGCCCGACAAACACATTATTATCGCCGATGAACTTGGCGACAAACTGGGAGGCCGGGCGACGGTACACGTCCCGCGGCGCCGCGGTCTGTTCGGGCGCGCCGGCGCGCATCACCGCCATGCGATCGGAGATCGCCAGCGCCTCCTCTTGATCGTGGGTAATATAGACGGTCGTGATGCCCAGCTCCGACTGAATTGCCCGTACCTGCACTCGAAGCCGCTCGCGGAGCTGGGCGTCTAACGCGCTCATCGGCTCGTCAAGCAGCAGGAGGTCTGGGCTAGGTGCGAGTGCGCGTGCCATCGCCACGCGCTGCTGTTGGCCGCCCGAGAGGCTCTCGGGGTCGCGGTCGGCCGCGTCGGGCAAGTCGACGAGTTCAAGCAGCTCGGCCACACGCTCGTCGCGGCTCTGTCTGTCGGGCGAATCAGCGAATTTGAGCCCGTAGCCGATGTTCTCTCCCACGGTCATGTGCGGAAACAGCGCGTAGTTCTGAAAGACGACACCGACATCGCGCCGTTCCGGCGGCACGCCAGAGACATCCTCGCCCACGAACCGCACCGCGCCTGCGGTCGGTGTCTCGAAGCCCGCGATCAGCCGGAGAGTGGTCGTCTTCCCGCACCCCGACGGCCCGACTAGCGTGAAGAATTCCCCCTCTCGGATCCGGAGGCTCACGCTGTCGACGGCGGCCGTCTCGCCGTATCGCTTCGTGACGCCGTCGAGTTCGACGGCCGGGGGGTCCCCGTCCGGGCCCCTCGCAGGACCTCGATCTCCCTCAGAGCCCACGGCTTTCACCTCCGAGCCGTTCGACGACGACGAAGCTGAGCCCGGTGACGATGAGTAAGATGACGCCCATTGCGGTCGCCGGTCCGAGCCGCCGCCCGATGAACCGTTCGATGGCGACCGGCATCGTGTACGCGTCGACGCCGGTCGCGAGCACGACCGTCGCCGTGAACTCGCCAATCGAGATGGCGAACGCGAACGCCGCGCCGGCGACGACGCCCGGCCAGACTAGGGGGAGTTCGATATCCCGGATGACACGAACGCGCGAGGCGCCGAGCGCCCGCGCCGACTCGATCAGCGAGCGGTCGAGCCCGGCCAGCCCCGGCGCGACTGTCCGAACGACAAACGGGTAGCCCGCGACCGCGTGCGCGACGACGATGGCGACTGATCCGGCCACCGTGATTCGCCATCCCCAAACCTCAAATCCGAAGACGAGCCCGCGGAGCAGCCCGAGCCCGACGATGATACCCGACACCGCGAGCGGCGCCATCGCGGCTGCGTCGACGAGCTTCCGACCGCGGTACCGGCGAGTCGTCAACACTGCGACGACGACGCCCATCGGGAGCGCGAGGAGCGTTGCCGCACCCGCGAACGTCAGCGAGTTGCGGATCGCGGGCCACGGCCGCACCTGAAACGCGGTACCCGTCCGCTGGCGGTCTACGAGGAATCGGTAGTGGTCAAGTGTGAGCCCGCCGTCGCCGCCCGTGACGCTCGCGAGGACCATCGACGCGATGGGGGCGACGAAGACGAGACCGGCGACGACGACGTAGCCGGCGAGTCCGAGCCGCGGGAGCAGCTCTCGTGCGGTCGGCGCCGACGGGAAAAGCGATCGCCGGGGGAGCGGCCGGGCGCCCCGTGATCGGACCGTGTTGCGCGCCTCGTAGCGGAGGTACGCAAGCAGGACACCGAGCGAGATCACGAGCTCGATGATCGCCAGCGCGGCCGCCTCCGCATAGCTCAGATCGCGGACGAACCGGTAGATAAACACCTCAACGGTCGCCAGCTGGAACCCGCCAAGCGCGAGGACGATGGGGAACGTGCCGAAGGTGAAGACAAACGTGAGCGCCGCACCGGTCAACACCGCGGGGTACACCTGCGGCGCGACCACGTCATAAAAGGCACGTATCGGCCCCGCGCCGAGGCTCCGGGCGGTCTCGACCGCGCTCGCATCAACGGACTCCCACGCCGCGGTCGTCACCCGTGCGACGAGCGGCGCGTTGTAAAACACGTGGGCGATCACGATCGCTTCGAGCGTGAACATGAGCTCAACGGGCGGGAGCCCAACGGCTCCCAACACCGCGTTCAGCGTCCCGTTCCGGCCAAACGTGGCGACGAAGCCGACGGCGACCATGATCGACGGAAGGACGAATGGGACGATTGTCAGCGACCGCAGCGCCTGCCGGCCGCGGAACTCGAAGCGCGCCAGCAGGTAGGCGGCCGGTAGGCCGAGCGCGACGCTGGCGATCGTCGACAGTACGGCCTGATACGCGGTGAACCCGATAATTCCGAGCCGGCGGTCCGAAGAGACGATATCTGGAGCGACGGCGAACGGCGACTCCTTAGCAAACAGCCGCGCGAGCTCGCCGAAGTAGAAGGGGTCACGCAGGATCTCCGCGAACACACCGAGCGTGACGCCGCCGTCGACAACGATGACGGCCTCAACGAGGACGGTGCCGATCGGATAATAAAAGGCGACGACGAGGAGCGCGCTCGTCATGACCGCGAGTGTGGTCAGCAGGCGGCCTTCGACGCGGTCGCGGAGGGACCGAAGACGACCGCTCGTCGGCGGCCGTGAGCGCGCGCCGCGATCGTTGTCGCTCACGGCGGCGTCAGTTGCCGGCGAACTGTCGTTCCCAGTCGGACACCCACTCACTGACGGAGCCTTGGAGCTCCTCGTACCTGAACGTCACCGGATCGGCGGGCTCCTGTGCGAGCGCGGCGTAGTCGTCCGGGAGATCGGCGGTGTCGGTAGCGGGGAACGCGACGTTGCGCTCGGCAATCTCGCCCTGAACCGCGGGTTCGAGCATGAACGACATGAACTCGCGGGCGATGTCCGGGTGGTCGGCGCCGTTGAACACGGCCATTCCTTCAGGGTTCGCGTACGCCTGATCGTTGAGGAATCGGATCTGGTGTTCCCCGAGGTCCGCACCTTCCATGTCGGCGAACACCTGATCGGTGGAGTAGGAGACGACCATCGGCGCCTCGCCCTCGCTCCACGCGCTGTAGGTGTTGTCCCACGACCCGAGGACGCGAACATCGTTATCCTGAAGTTCCGCCCAGTAGTCAAGATAATCGTACGCTGTGTCGCCGTCCGCGCCGTCGATGGCGCCGTCCGCGCCGTCGCCGAACCGGTGGACCGTGTGCAGTAGAAAGGCCCGACCGGTCGTAGATGAGCCGGGGTTCTGCGCGATGAGCGCACCCCGGTGTTCGTCGTCGAGTAGTCCGTCGAACGTCTCGGGGGCCTCCGTCTGGGTGCCGTTGTACACCAGACTGATGTAGCCGGTGTCGAACGGGACGGCGCGGTCGAAGGGGTCAAAACGAAGCCCCTCGCGCACGGCTTCGAGCCCGGCGATGTCGCCTGATTCTGCGAACAACCCGTCGTTGAGCTCTTCGTCGATCTGGACCAGATCGTCAGTGTTGAACCCGACGTAGAGGTCGGCGTTGAGGTCGGCGCCTGACCGCTCGCGTTCGATGTAGTAGTTGACACCGTTGTCCGGAGTCGCCCACTCCAACTCCGCGTCGAACCGGCTCTCGAACTCGTCTTTGAGCCACTCGCCGGGGCTCACGGACGGTGCGTCGATGAAGGACTCATACGTCGCGACCGTCAGCGTCGGCGTCTCCTCGGTGCCGTTGTCTTCACCGTCCGTGTCGTCCCCCGTGTTCTTGTCGGTGCCATCTCCATCATCGCCGGTCCCGTCGCCGGTCTGTTCGGCACTACAGCCCGCGAGCGCGACCGCACCCGCGGCGGCGCCGCCGACCGCGAGAAATTGTCGCCTGGTGTGTCTACGAGCCGGCCGCGCGGTGTCCCGCCGATCCGCCGTGGTCTCGTCGTCTGTCATTACTTGCTTGTTATTCCCAGTGGTTACAAATGGGATCCGTATCTGTGACGAGACAAAGTGGCCCCGGTGCCTCGCCCGGCTCCCGCTATCACCGCCGAGAGTTCCGTTGACACGATTTATTTATCATGCTCTGTTGAATAGCGCCATTTGAGCGCGAGTGAAGTAACACCGGTTTTGAGACCATACGGCTTGCTTTCTCATAATCCGATTTGTATACTGAGTGTCTACCCGAATACCGCTATTCAATAGAGCAGTTAATTCAGATATTATGATATCCTGAACTACTACTCTACTGTATTCAACACTGACAGAGAAGTCATTATTGAAAAATCGTTTCGAAGATCAATAGTTATTTCAAAACTTGAATACGTTAGGTGAAGTATGTATGATCTCACGGGCTTTCAGCGCGACCTGCTGTACGTAATTGCCGGCCTTGATGACCCACACGGGCTCGCAATCAAAGACGAACTCGAGGACTACTATGAAAAAGAAATCCACCATGGACGACTATACCCCAACCTCGATACACTAACCGAGAAGGGACTTGTCGAAAAAAGCCAGAAAGACCAGCGGACGAACGAGTACA
>JAQCNK010000280.1 GCA_028275075.1 Haloarcula sp.
CCCCGTATGCCGCGATTTTCTCCCGATAAAAGGCTGGCTGGAGCGCGGTGCGCTGTGCTTTCCACTCATCACCCTCCAGCAGAAACAGGCCTTCGCCGATGTACTCGCCCAGAGCGCGCTGGAGGAGCGACCCTTTCTCGTAGCTCCCCGCATCGGTGACGAGTATCTGCTCGACGAGATCCGGGTGGGTTATGAAATAGCCTGCCGTCCCGGCGACGTTGTAGCCCACGACGTCGGCCTCCATCGCGTCCACGCGGTCGTAGAAGGCAAGCGGATCTCGCAGCATCGAGAGGGTGTTGTCGACGACGGGGACACGTCCGGGCCGTGGTGGGGTGTCCCCCGGCGTCACCGGCCCCGGATGGTCCAGCTCTTGCGAAGCCATTGTCTTAGCTTGGGGCGGTGGACAGTTCGGTCTTTCGTCCTCGCAAACTCCCATACGACGATAACCCCGACGCTAACCAGTTCCGAGAGCTCCGAACGATCCGCTTTTCCGGCTATTCTCAGACGGTCAGTTGTAAGCCAGTACCGGGAGTTGGCAGACTCGACCCGGCAAATCACTGGGAAACCGGTACAACCGACCGTATCAGTTTGTTACAGCCACCAGTATCAGTCGGAGTAACAGCCCCTATGTGTGCCCATCACCGACAGCGGGTATGGACGAATTCGCAGCGGAGACAAAGGTGGAGTGGCGCGAATGGGGGCCAGAAGCGTTCGAGCGGGCCGCCGGCAGCGGCAAGCCGCTCTTGCTTTCGCTGACTGTCCCCTGGAGCCCGGAGTGTCGGGCGATGGATCGGGGGGTCTTCGGCGAACCGCGTATCGCGGCCAACATCAACGACGGGTTCGTGCCCGTCCGTGTGAACGCCGACCGGAATCCGCTGGTCAGGGAGCGCTACACCATGGGCGGGTTCCCGTCGACGGTGTTCCTGACGCCCGCAGGGGAGGTCATCAGCGGGGCGACCTTTCTGGGGCCGAACGGGTTTCGCGATATCCTTGACTCAGTGCGCGAGTCGTGGGACGCGACGGGAACGGCCGCGGGGTCGGTCCCGCGACAGTTGCAGGACGAGGCACCGCCGGCAGGGACTCTGCGCCCGCACATCCAGGAGCACATGATCGAACAGCTCCTGGGCTCGTTCGACGAGGAGTTTGGCGGCTGGGGGAGCGACGTAAAGTTCCCGCTCGCTCGCACGATCGAGTTCGCGCTGGTACGGGCTCGAGAGCAGGCCACGCGCACGCTCGAAGCGATCCAGACCCATCTCTTGGACACGTACGACGGCGGTTTCTACCGCTACACAACGGGGCGGGACTGGTCGAACCCGCGCCGGGAGAAACTGCTTGACGAGAACGCCGCCCTCGTTCGGGCGTTCGCCCACGGCTATCGCTACACCGGCACTGAGGCCTATCGGGATACGGCCATGCGGACCGTCGAGTACCTGACCACCGACCTCTGGACTGGCGATGCCTTTGCGGGCAGTCAGGCTGGCGACGACGACTACTACCAGGCCGGCGCGACCGACCGGGAGGACGCCGACCCACCGCACGTCGATGAGACGGTGTTTGCCGACCGGAACGGCCTCGCCATAGACGGGTTACTCTGGGCTCACGCCTACACGGACGATGAGCGGGCCCAGCGTTACGCCGAGCGCGCGCGTGAGTTTGTCTGTACGCAACTCGTCGACGGGGACGGCGCTGTGATTCACGACGACGACGCCGACAGCCACCGTGGGCTGCTCGTTGACCAGGCCGGTCTACTTCAGGGGCTGACGACGAGCGGGCAGGTGCTGGGTGAGAGCGGCCCCGCCGAAGCCATCGCCCGCTGGACCATCGACCATCGACAGCAGGAGACGGGTGCGTTCCGCGATGGCCCAGACGAGGGGGCGGGTCTGTGTGGCCGTTCGCTCCATCCGCTGGACTCAACGGTGGAACTGGCCGACGCGCTCGTCGACCTCGCTGCCTTGACCGGCGAGGACAGCTATCGCGAGGCTGCCCGAGACGCAGTCGAATCTTTCGCCGGCGCCGCCGAGCGGATGGGTGTCGAGGTGGCCGGCTATGCCAGCGTCGCCGCGCGGTTACAGGACCCACAGCGGCTGGTCGTCGGCACCGACGCGGGGACGGACCTCCATCGGGCCGCCCTGCGGCTCGCGGACCACGAGACGACGGTCGTGCCAGCGCCCGGCGAGGACGGCGTCGCGCGTCGATATGAGGGCGAGACGATCACCGCCGAGGGCGCGACACCACAGGAACTCGAGGCAGCGCTGACCGGCAGCGCGTAAGGCGGCCAGTTGTCCTGACTTGCCGGACAACGCCGGCAAACCATTCCCACCGACCGGCTGAAGCAGTAAGCTATCTCATACGTCCGGCGAGAGAATACGTATACGGGTCGACACTGATAGATATTCGCCGGGGTCTGGCGAGCCGAATTCTATCAATCGTTCTGTCGACCCGTGTAGCCCCTAGAGAGCGTTAATCGTCCGCGACCTGGCCGTCCTCGTTGACCTCTCGACGGAGGTCGTCCAGCATCGCTACGCGCTCTGCGTGGGCGTTGTGCTGGTGAATTGACTCGTCGTTGGATTGTTCCATGTAGATGATAGCCTCGTCGGGGAGGTCAGGGAACCGGTCGACGACGCCTTCGGCCAGCGCCCGCACGCAGTCCTCGACGAACTTCGCGTCCTTGTGGGCCTCGAACGTCATGTGGTCTTCGTCGGGCCGCTTTGCGAGGTTGTAGATCCGCGCGCTCATCGAGTCCCGCGCCACCTCGATGAGTTCGTTGAGATCGACTTCGGGGGCGCCGTCGCTCTCGATGGTGAGTGTTGCGTGGCCCCGCTGTGAGTGGCCGGCCTGGGGCATCTTCTGGAGAAAGTCGTCGATGACGTCATCCTCGACGGCCATGCTCTGGAGGGTTTCACGTGCGCGAGCGGCGGACATCCCCTGGGAACACGGACAGACAGTCATCCCAGTGACCTGAGCGCCGATCTCCTCGCTGGTGCCGTCCTCGGAGGCCGTCGCCGAGGCGATGATGGTCGCCGTCGACTGGGTGGCGATCTCGCTTTCGGGCGTCAGCTCGTGGCTGACGTAGTCGGCTTCCATCCGCACCTCTGCCTTGGTGGTGTAGTCATGTTTCTCCAGCAGGAGTTCGGCGGCGTCGCCACAGACATCCTCGACGCGGTAGGCCTGCTCGGAGACCGCCGTTTCGAGCGTCTCGTCGATGACTTCCATGTTGCGGGACATATCCGCTCCCTTCCGCCAGGATGGGAGGTCGACGAACACTTCGAACTCGGCCATGAGTACGATTGGGTCCCGGTCGCGCCGGCCCAGTTTAACGAGCTTCTCGACACCGGTGACACCGACGCGGTTGAGACCGACCGTCACGTCCGGACTCGACGCCTGCACGTCCGGGAGTTGCTGACTCATTGGCCAGGCTTAGGACGAGGCTGGGTTATTGCTTTCGGAACCTAGAGGGCCCGTAAATAGACTGGCTATACCAGCGGCGTCCGTTCTCATACGGTCAGCTGTGAACCACTGTCGGGATTTGCCGGACCCGACTCGGCAAATCACCGGGAAACCGGTACAACCGACCGTATCAGAGCCCACCGGTGAACGTGGCACTTAACCACGACCTGGCCCTATAGTAACTGATGACAGACGCCCAGGTCGAGCACGAGCGAAGCTACAACGGGCTTCCGGGAGCGTTTCCGTACGCGCTCCGAACCAGCGAATCGCTACTATTTAAGGGGTATGTCGTGGTCGCCGTCCTGCTGACGGTGGCCATCGCGCTCATCTTCACCTTCGGCCTCATTGGCGTCCTCGCCAACAGCACGGGCGTC
>JAQCNK010000282.1 GCA_028275075.1 Haloarcula sp.
GCGGGCGGGTCGATCTACGCCTCTACAGCGAGTCCGGCATCACGGAGCGCGACGTCTGCCGCCGCGTCGTCGTGGACGACGCTTGCGACGGCGCGTGCGATCTTCTCCGGTTCCTCGTGCTGGAAGATAGAGCGTCCCATCGACACCCCTGAAGCGCCGGCATCCATCGCACCCCGGACCATCGAGAGGGTCTCCTCGTCGCTCCCCTTCGAACCGCCGGCGATGACGACCGGCAGCGACGTGGACTCGACGACGTGCTGGAAGCTCGCTGCGTCGCCGGTGTAGCTGGTCTTGACAACGTCGGCGCCCAGCTCTTCGCCCAGACGGGCGGCGTGACCAACGGCCTGATTGTAGTCGTCGGCCTCGGGATCGATATCCGGGCCGCGCGCGTATGTCATCGCCAGTACGGGCAGGCCATAGCGTTCGGCCTCGCTGGTAATCTGTCCGAGATCCTCTATCTGTTCGCGTTCATAGACGCTCCCGACGTTGATATGCAGAGAAACGGCATCAGCACCGGCGCGGACGGCGTCCTCGACAGTTCCCGTCATGCGCTTGTCGTTCTCGTCGGGGCCTATAACCGTCGAGCCGTTGAGATGAGCGATATACCCCGCGCCGTTCAGATTGGGGTGAACACGGTCTGCGACGCCACGCTGGGTCAGCACCGCATCGGCGCCCCCGCGCGTGATAGCGTCGACGGTCGATTCGAGCTCTTTCAGGCCCTGTGTGGCCCCGAGTGTGATACCGTGATCCATGGGGACGACGACGTAGCGGTCGTCTGTCCCAATGCGGTCGAGTCGAGCGCGTGTCCCTGTGTTCATGTTATGAGAATCTGTGGCAAGAACGATTAAGTTCGTTCCGGTTGCGGCCGTTCCTGTGCGCCACGCAACGCCCCCTGCTTGAGTTCTCTGGCCAGTGCTTCGAGTCGAGCGGCGATCTCGTCGGTCGGATCACCGTCTTCGTACCCCTCAGCAACGATGTCAACGAGGGCAGAGCCGACGATGACGCCGTCAGCACCCGCCGACACGATGCGCTCGGCGTGCTCGCCGGTCTTGATGCCGAAGCCGACGGCCTTGGGCACGTCCCAGTCGGCAATTCGGGTAAGCGATTCTTCGGTCGCGTCGTCAACGTCGTCGCGGGCGCCCGTGACACCCAGGCGGGCCTGCACGTAGACGTAGCCCGACACATGCTCGCGCATCCGTTCGAGCCGTTCCGGTGTCGTGGTCGGCGCGACGATGAACACCAGATCGAGCCCGAACTCGTCACAGGCCTCCCGGAGCGGGCCGGCCTCCTCAGCGGGCAGGTCCGGCACGACAAAGCCGTCTATCCCCACCTCGGCCGAGCGGGCGACGAAATCACGCGGGCCCTCGCTCGAACCGTACTGGTAGATGAGGTTGTAGTAGGTCATACACACCAGCGGCACGTTCACATCGAGCTCGCTCACGAAGTCGAAGTACCGCTCGACGGTCATCCCCGACTCCAGAGCACGGACAATGGCGTTCTGGATCGTCGTCCCCTCGGCGATGGGTTCCGAAAAGGGTAGCCCGAGTTCGATGGCGTCGGCACCGCCCTCGGCGAGTGCCTCGACGTAGGCCAGTGAGTCCTCGTAGTTCGGGTCCCCTGCCGCGAGATACGGGACGAAGGCGGGTTCGTCGGTGAAGGCAGCTTCGAGCCCCATCAGAGACCACTCCCGCCCATCTGCTGGAGGATGGACATATCGGGCGCGATATCCAGATCACGCTTGGTCGTCTCCTCGATGACGGTCTCTAAGTCCTTATCGCCGCGACCGGAGACGTTGACGACGACACTGTCGCCCAGATCGTCGTGGTACTTCTCCACGTAGCCAAAGGCGTGGGCCGTTTCGAGCGCTGGGATGATACCCTCATCTTGGGAGAGGCGATGGAACGCCTCCAGGGCGAGGTCGTCGTCGACGTTGACTGGCGTCACGCGGCCCTCGTCGACGAGGTGGGCCAGTTCCGGCCCGACACCGGCGTAGTCCAGCCCTGCGGAGACAGAGTGTGACTCCATGATCTGGCCGTCCGAATCCTGCAGCAGTTTGGTTCGCGCGCCGTGTAGCACGCCCTCGTCGCCGGTCGAGAGCGTCGCGGAGTTGGGGGCGACGCCTTCTTCCTCGTCGACTGTCAGAGCGGAGCCGCCGGCCTCGACAGCGTGGAGGGCGACATCCGCGTCCGCAATAAATTCCGCAAAAGCGCCCATCGTGTTCGACCCGCCGCCGGCACAGGCCACCACGTCGCTCGGGAGTTCGCCGGTCTGTTCGAGTATCTGCTCGCGGGCCTCCTCGCTGATGACGGCATGGAAGTCCCGCACCATCTTCGGGAACGGGTGTGGACCGACCACACTACCGATGACGTAGTGAGTGTTCTCGACGGTGGTCGCCCACTCGCGCATCGTCTCGGAGATGGCTTCTTTGAGTGTTCCGCGGCCCACGGTGACCGGCACGACCTCCGACCCGTTGATTTTCATCCTGAAAACGTTGGGCCGCTGGCGGGCGATGTCGGTCTCGCCCATGTATATCTCGCAGGGCATGTCCAGGTGGGCGGCGGCCATCGCCGTCGCGGTGCCGTGTTGGCCGGCGCCGGTCTCGGCGATGATCCGCTCTTTACCCATGTATTTGGCGAGCAAGACCTGCCCGAGCGCGTTGTTGAGCTTGTGTGCGCCCCCGTGCAGTAGGTCCTCCCGTTTCAGATAGATGTCGGTGTCGTACCGCTCGGAGAGCTGATCCGCGTACTGCAGCGGGGTCGGCCGGCCGCCGAAGTCGGCCAGTCGCGACCGGAACTCGTCCATGAAACCGTCTTCATTGTGCAGCACATACCGCTCGTAGGCGTCTGCCAGCTCTTCGATGGCCGGCATCAGCGCCTCCGGTACGTACTGTCCGCCGTACTCGCCGAACTTGGGGTCGTGTGCGTCGTCAGTACTCATGTCTGTGTATCCGTATCTGTCGCCGTCGTCAGCCGCCGGGTGTTCTCGGTCACGTTCGAATCGCCGCCGTGGTCCATGATCGCCGAGCCGATCAACAGGGCGTCGGCTCCGGACTCGCGCATCCGGCGGACATCGTCTGGTGATTGTATGCCGCTTTCCGCGATGAGCGTGACGGCTTCGGATGCGGCCGAAGCCGCCTCCGGAAACGTCGCCAGATCGACTTCGAGCTTCGCGAGATCGCGGTTGTTCACGCCGACGATCTCCGCACCGGCGTCAACCGCCTGTTTGACCTCCGCCGCCGTATGTGCTTCGACAAGCACCTGGAAGCCCCGCTCGCGGGCCGCAGAGAGTAGGTCAGCCAGAGACCCGGTGCCCTCTTCCTCCAGAAAGCGGACGATGAGGAGTATCACGTCGGCCTCAACGACATCCAGTTGGTCCTCATACAGGACAAAATCCTTCCGTAACACCGGGACGTCGACAGCCTCGCGGACCCGTTGGAGTGTCTCCGCAGACCCCCCAAAGTGGTCGGGCTCGGTCAGCACCGACAGCGCCGCGGCACCCCCGGCGACCATCGCCTTGGCGAGTTCGACCGGGTCGTCGGTGCGTTCGCCCTCGGCGGTCGGGCTCGTTGGCTTGACCTCCGCGATAACCGGCACGCGCCCGTCGGCTTCGGCCCGTTCGAACGCCGCGGGTAACGAGCGCGCATCGACGGCGACGCGGTCGCCCCCGCCACCGCGCTCACGGGCCGCCGCGAGGATCGACTGGACTTCCGGAGCCATTCGTCCGTTGGATTCCATTAATGAACACTAACGTACAGAAGTGTACATAAGTGTTGTCGTCTGCTGGTAGATGCTGGCTGGAACAGTGTCTCGGACGAGCGGGCTGGGCGGCCGCCACAAGCCAACTGCTTCCGCATACTGTTGGCTGTCAGTACGTGGAGATATGCGGCTCCCGGGGTGCCGAATCCGTCCGTACTGGTACAGCCGACAGTATCAGCACCACGGCGCTCGTTGGGGTGGTCAGCGCCAGCGAGGCCGTCGGTATCCGGACTCCGGCGACGCCAGTCCGTATATTCAAGAGGCGACGGGCCGATTTCCAGTTATGGCAACGCCAACGGAAGACGCTGGCATCTACGCCAGTGAGTCGACGTATCTCGACCGGTTCGTCCAGTTCGGCGAGGCGGGCGACCGAATCATCTCTATGTCGTTTCCGCAGCAGGTCGACGCTGAGGGCTCGGACGACCATCCGCTGCTCGACCGCATCGAAGGATATCTCAGCGGGACCGAAGATAACTTCGAGGACGTGACCGTCGGGCTGACTCTTCCAACCGACCAGCGGAACGTGCTCGAAGCCGTCGGCGAGATTCCGTACGGTGAAGATGGGTCGGTCGAACAGGTCGCGATGATGACTGCAGGGCTGAGTTCGAGCGACCAGGACGATCTCACATCGGTTCGGGAGGCGCTCGCGGCAAATCCCGTGCCGCTGCTCATCCCCGATCATCGTGTTCGTGACGGTCCCAGCGCCGCTCCACCCCCGGTCGAACAGAAACTCCGCTCGGTTGAAGGGCTGTAACTATACGCGCCGACAGAACGATTGATAGCATTCGGCTCCACCAGACCCCGGCGAATATCTATCAGGGCTTCTGTCGATCCGTCTACGAGCCCAGCCGGTCCACGCCAAGTCCCTCATCGACACAGAGTTCCATCGCGTTGACCAGATAGTGGGCGACGACGACAGCGAGCAGGCTGTTCGTGAGTACGAACAGCGTACCGAGTGCGGCCCCGAGCACGCCGGTGACAACGATACCGACTCGTCCCTGCGCGCCGTGGCCCAGCGCGAACGCGACCGAGGAGACGACAATCATTGCCCACGCAGGCGCGGCCAGCCCGGTGACTGGGACGCCGATAGCGGCAGCCCGAAAGAGCAACTCCTCGACGATAGCGATTATCGGGAGGACGACTCCTAAGAGAACGATCCAGCCGCCAATGGACGTAGGTGCGAGTAGCTCCCGAAGTGACTCGTCGACGCCGATGCCGAAACCGTCGGCGACTGCCGCGGCAAACTCGTTGCCGACCCAGAAGCCGATCCCGGCCGCCAGCCCGACACCCACTGCGGGCAGCCCAGTCGAGAGCGCGTTGGTCGAGATACCAACGGCAGTGAGGGGTATCCCGAAAAAGAACGCGCCCCCCAACAAGAGAACACCGAAGACCCCCTGCGTGAGCGCGACGTTAGCCAGCAGGGTGCCCGTCGAGAGCTCGTCCGTAGAGAGTTGCTCCTCGATGTGCCAGCGCTTTCGGGCGGCTCGTGGCGTCTCGAATCTGGGGTACGTGTCATCGGTCGGCCCGGCGGCTGAGAGCCGCTCCCGCCCATCGGTGCGTGCACTGACACCGCTGCTATCGCCGGAGAGCGAACGCTGAGAAAGCTTTGAAAGACCGAGTAACACGGTCAGCAAAAATCCCGTGAGGCCGACGAAGGCGGCCCACTGGGGCATCTATTGCGGGCTGGGACTGCCGCTGCCCTGTCGCCCGACCTCGTGTTCGAGTGCCTTGCCCGTAATGGACTTGAGGCGGTCGACCAGCGAGTCCTTCTCGGGCTCGCCGGCCAGCGCGACTTCCAGCACTTCGGAGATGTGCGAGACCGGAACGATCTCTATCTGCTCCTCGTACTCTTCCTCGATCATCACGTCCTGCGTGTTGGCTTCGGGAATGATGACCGTATCGAGGCCGGCTTTGGCAGCGGCCTCTATCTTGTGTGTGACCCCGCCGACCGGGAGCACGTCGCCCCGAACCGACAGCGAGCCGGTCATGGCGATATGCTGTTCGATGGGGACGTTCTCCAGTGCGCTGATGACTGCGGTCGCGACCGTGATCGAGGCGGAGTCGCCGTCGACACCGCCCTCACCGGCCTGCACGAACTGGATGTGAACGTCCTTTTCGGAGATATCCTCGTCGCTGAACTTCTTGATGATCGCAGAGACGTTTT
>JAQCNK010000286.1 GCA_028275075.1 Haloarcula sp.
ATTGGCAATCCGGCTATATATGTCAGACATTACCCGCCAGAGTACAATTACTGGCAACTGTTCAGAGCTACCCACGTTCGACCACCCTGATCGGTCCCTCCCTCAAGTGGTCAGTCTCTCCGGGGCTTTATCAACTCAGAACGCGACAGGCTGAAACTCGTGGTGAACCCATATCAGACCGGTGACAACGAGCGCTCTTAACTGTATGGCTCAGCAAGATGAGAATTATACGGGTCGACAGAAGCCCTGATAGATATTCGCCGGGGTCTGGCTCTATCAATCGTTCTGCCGATCCGTATACCACCCAGCCGGCATCGACCAGGGTGCTGGCCGGCGGTATCGGGCCGTTTAGATCAGCGTGTTCAGCACGAGGACGAGTACGCCGAAGAGAGCGCCGAAGGCGACGATGGTTCGCGGGTCGATGCGGATCATGTTCTGGTCTTCGGCGTCGAAATACCGGACGAGGCCGGCACTGGACATCAGTCCGCCGCTATCACTACTCATACTCGTCTTTCATCATCCACTCGGAGTAAGCCTTTCGGGTTCGTTCCCATCGCAAGTGTATGGACAATCCTTATCTGACCTCACAGTTTAGGCTGAAGAGAACAATGCCTGTCACGCTCAAAGACTTCTACGCGGATTGGTGTGGCCCCTGCAAGACACAGGACCCTATCCTCGAAGACTTAGAGGAAGAATGGAGCGACGTCGAGTTCGAGAAAATCGATGTCGATGAAAAACAGGATGTGGCCAACGAGTACCAGGTACGCTCGCTCCCGACGTTGATCGTCGAGAACGACGATGGTATCGTCAAGCGCTTCGTCGGCGTCACGCAGGCTGATGACATCGAAGACGCGCTGACGCAGGCCACGGCGTAGAGTCGCCGCATTTCTCGGGCCGCTCATCCAGCCAGCGATAGCTCGGTCCGCTGTCCGGTGCCAGCCCGTGGTCAGTCTGTCGACGAGGACGCCTCGAACCGACTCGCCGGGAGCAAAAGGTCCTGTACCGCGGGCAGGTTCTTCACGTTGTAGACGATTTTCGCGTCGGTCTCCGGAGCGACGATACATGAGAGACGAATCCCGCGGTCGTGCAGTTCCGTTGGGAGGATATGGCTCGACGGCGAGGGCATCTTACCCTCGACGACCGCGACGGCGCAGTTCGTACAGGCGCCGCCCCGGCAGGCAAACGGCCAGGCATACCCCTGGCGCTCGGCGGCCTCCAGCAGCGACTCGCTGTCCCGGACGTAGAACTCACCGTACGCCTCCGGCGCCAGGTCGCTGTCAGCCGCCTTCTCGAACAGGTCGTCGTCGGTCAGCTCCCAGAGCTTGTCCGACATCACTTCGTAGTTCAGATACTCGACTTTGACCCCCGCCGGCTCCGTCGATGTCTCAGCAGTAGCCGGCTCGTCGGCGGTCTCCGTGGGCTGTTCGGCCACATCACTCTCGGGGACCTCGTCGCCGGGCTCCCAGCCGTTCTCGATGCGCTCGAAGGCTGTCTTGACAGCGAGGAACGTCTCTGTCGAGCCGCCCTGGTCCGGATGCGTCTCCTTGACGCGCTCCCGGTAGGCATCGACTATCTCGGCCTCCTCGGCGTCCGGACCGACGCCGAGTATTTCGTATGGGGACGCCACACCCATTTGTAGGACTCTGCGGTCAAAAACGGTGTGCAATCCACGTGGAATTGCGGCTCGGAAATTTCGCAATCGCTACAGAGCCTGTCCGAAAAACAATTTTCGCGCCGATTTCACGACCTTAGAAGCCGCTATAGACTTTATTAAACAGATTTTCCGGCAAAATAGACTTTTTTCGGACAGGCTCTTAGCAGCCCGGAAAACACTCCACCGTAATTGCCTAGCGGAACTGCACGCCTAAGTCGTGCAGCCCGTCGTTGTGGCGGGCGACGTTGATCAGCAGGGGAGTCAGCCCCTCTATCTCGGCCGCGTTAGCGAGCGGGCCGCCGTCCAGCGCACGGAGGCCACTGATTCCTTCGGCAAGTTCCGACACTGTGGCCTTTGCGTCCTTGTCGTCGCCGACGACGATAGTGTCCCAGTCGAGTTCGGCCGCTAAGTCAGCCAGGCGGCCGGCCGCGAGGTTGTGGAAGGCCCCGACGATTGGGGTCCCCTCCGGGGCGGCCTTGGCGGCCAGCTCGGTGACGCTACCGACACCGGGCCGGTTGTAGTGGAAGCCGTCCTCGTCGTGTTTCATCCCGACAGCAGGGGAGACGAGGATGGCGTCGCCGAGTTCGTCGGCGACAGCCTCGACGGTGTCCGTGAGGTGATATGCCGGCACGGCCATGATGACCACGTCGGCCTGCGCGGTGGCCGCAACGTTTGTCAGCCCGACAATATCGACCTCGCGGCCGCGGCTCTCGAGTTGGGCCTCGTACTCCTCGGCGGCCGCCGCCGCTTTGTCGGACTCTCGCGAGCCAACAATGACTGTGTGGTTGGTGTCATCCGCCCAGCGCAGACTGAGCCCTTCGCCGATATCGCCGGTGCCGCCGAGTATCGCGATGTCCATATTCTGGAGTAGGGCGAACCGCGAATAAGCGTTGTGCGACCGGATGTGCTTGCCTTGGCCATATGGTGGCAACTCACTCCAGTAACTCTGTCAGATCCTCGACGCTCTCGATGACGGCGCTCGCGCCGTTTTCAGCGTAGGTCGCCCGGCCGTCGTCGCCGGTGAGGCCCCCAGTGAGGACGCCGACGCCGTAGTACACCCGGTCGTCGTCCTCGCCGTCGGCGTTAATCGCGGTCTGGATATCGTCCAGCGTGTCGCCGGCGAACGCCACTCGCTGGGCGTCAAAGCGCTCGGCCAGCGTCATCAGTGCGTGGGGGTGGGGTTTTCCCCGTTCCCAGTCGTCCATGGTGAAGCGGTGCTCGGCGGGAACGGAAAGCCCGACGCGGTCCATCGCGATATCGGCCTCTGCGGCGGGGCGGCCGGTGACGACACCAACTGCGTAGCGCTCCTGGAGCGTCGCAAGCGTCGCCTCGCTGACCAGTTTTGGCTCGTCGTTGATGTAGCCCGGGGCGTCGAAACGGGGCTCGCCACGCTCTATCTCACGGTATAGCTCGCTGCCCAGATACAGCGTCTGGAACACCTCGCGCAGGCGTTCGGGCTCCCATGCCGCGACGACCTCGTCTGCCTCGCTCGCCGTGAGTCGCTCCCGGACGACGGCCGTTGCTGCGTCGAGACCGCCGCCGTGGTCGGCGATAGCGTCGGTAAACTCTGCCACATCCACGTCGGTCTCGCGGGCCATCAGCACGAACAACGCCGCCGCGTCGGTAAGTTCCCAGTCGTTGTTGAACCCGCTCGCGTTCTTGAACGGCTGGATGTCAGCTTTCGCGATGGTCTCGCCGTACACCTGTTCGACGGACTCGACGATGGCTCGGCGGTAGGAGTCGGCCACGTCAACCAGCACCCCGTCGATGTCCAGCACGACAGCGTCGACTTGCATACTCGGACCTCCGCGCGCTGATTCAAGCCGCTTGCTATCTCGGCTGTATTTCCGGGGCTGACTACAATGACCGAACCGGCCGCCGAAAGCCGTTTCAGAGGGCGGTTTCCGGATCAGCCACGGCGGGATATTTATGACACGCTGGCCGTTAGTAGGTGGCATGCACGTCGACATCGTACCGGTTGGTGAGGTATCCAGCCTCGTCAAGCGCGAGGCTTCGGAGGGCCTCCGAGAGACATACGACTGCGAAGTCTCCATGCACGAACCCCAGTCGATCCCCGCCGGTGCGTATCACAGCGACCGCGACCAGTACCGTGCCGAGGAGTTCATCGACCTCGCCCAGCGGGTCGGCTTGGGCGAGAAGAATATCGCCATCACCCCGAAAGATCTGTTCTACCGCCGACGGAACTACGTCTTCGGGCTCGCCTATCTCAGCGGCTCCGGCAGCGTCATCTCGACCTACCGATTACAGACCTCGTCTGACGGCGGCTTCTCGAACCAGTCGGCCAGTGATATTTTTTCAGTTCGCGTGCGCACTGAGGTCGTTCACGAGATCGGCCACACCCTCGGGCTGGAACACTGCGACAACGAACGGTGCGTGATGAACTTCTCGCCGACAGTGCGACAAGTCGATAAGAAAGAGCCCTCGCTGTGTGGCTCCTGCCAACGAAGCGTGCTCTAAAACCGCCGGAGGGCAGGTTGCCTAACTTGTTAGGTTGCGAAGCTACAACCCTACGGGATATACGTTTAGTTGTAATGAGCACGAGTCAGTCCAGCGACCGAATAGCAGAGCTCGGTGACATCTTCGTCGCAGTCACTGGCGACGAATCGGTCACCGAAACACAGTCGGGCGACTCCCCCGACCGGGAACTCCATCCCGACGAGGAGTTCGACCCCGAGGAGGTCGCAGACGGGCTCGACGATGCCGTCGCCGGTTCCGAAACCGGCGATACGAGCGACCCCGCCGTGTAGACCGGCCCCTGTGCCGACGTGCGCGTGTTTTCTCCGTCCGACTGTCCAGCAGCCTTCGATTCGCTGGTATCATCACTGGCTGTCACTTGTTAACCAGCTACTTTTTTTCATGTGTACCCGAGTGGGAGGTGGTAATGGCAGACGCGGCCGCTCTCCACGACTCTCTCCAATCCATCGCCGAACAGGGGTTCTACGATGCGCTCGACTACGAGGGAACCGGGACGGACCTCAGAAGTGAGTTTACCCTTCCCGACGACCGGGCAGTGTATGACCTGTTCGACCTGACCGACGACGAACGCGAGGTCGTAGAGGACTATCTTGATGTGTTCTGATAAGCGCATCTCTCGGAATACCCGGAAAATCTGGTGAAATACACCCTGTTTCGAACGCGGCTGGTCATCCGTCGATGAGCGTCAGTTTCTCACGTTTCTCAGTCGGAATCGGGTTGGTGTATACCACGTTTTCCCCGTCACAGAGGTCGTCGAAGTCATCGTCAGTCGTGAGTAAATAATCAGCATCGTACTCCCGAGCAAGTGCAACGATGAACGAGTCATAGATATCGTGGTCGTTCTCCGCGCTGATTTCGTAGGCATCGAGTAGCGTCGCCTCAGTCGCGCCGACTATTCGAGCGGGACTGTGAATAAGGGACTGGACTGCATTTCGCGCGTCGACAGTATCTACACCGAACTTGTTCGTCATGAGGTACTGCGCACGGAACGGATAGTAATCGAACACGAACAAGACGTTTGGCCCGTCAAGTGCGTTCTGAATCCACGGGTAGACATCGGCATATGCCGGATGGTCGTCTGTGAGTCCGATTGCGAGCACGTTCACGTCCGTGAGGATCGTTACCTCAGTCGGCAGCGGCTCACTCATTGTCGGGGATCCTACTCGTCCATCGGCCCGAACAACGCCTCTCCGGCATCGGTCGGTGTCGTATTCTTCCAGTCGTCTCGACCCGCTGTTGCCGTCTCTAGTTTCGAGCTCGGCTTGGGATTGAGCTCGAGCACAGATCCGACGAGCGTCGCCGGAATCTCGTCGTTCGACTCGATTCCTAACCGCTCTCGAACCTTCTTTGGGAGAGTGACTCGCCCCCTATCGTCCACTCTGAGTGTGAGTTCCTCCCCATTGTCCGCATCGAACGACGATTCTCCCATTTTCGCATCACTATTTCCCACTACTATTCTTACATATAAAACGGTTGTGCTGCCCGCTGTCACTCCGACGCAATAGCCGGTTGATTACCGTGTCTGAAAAGTCGGAATATGGAACTATGGACTCGCCGGGGTTTCGCCACGCTGCGCTCGCCGTATGCTCGACGACCCCGCCGTCAGCTCTCGTCGGGCGCGTAGTAGTACTCGCCAGCCGACTTCTGTTTCCGGTCCAGTTGCGAGTCTGGCTTGTTGATGCGTGGTCGGGAAGTGCGCTCATCCCGGCG
Source organism: Haloarcula sp. (assembly GCA_028275075.1). GTDB lineage: Archaea > Halobacteriota > Halobacteria > Halobacteriales > Haloarculaceae > Haloarcula. The sequence continues at coordinate 5,861 of JAQCNK010000286.1, forward strand.
GAAGGTGATATCGAGGTTCGCGAGGAACTCGTTCATCCCCTCTCGCATCCCCTGTGGCGGGGCAGCGTGGCCGGATCTGGCGGGCTCGCCGTCGAAGACGAGCAGGCGGTCCGCGAGCAGGTCGATCATGTAGATATCGTGGTCGATGACCAGCGCCGTCGCGTCATGATTCTCGGCGTAGCGACGAATCGCCGAGGTGGCCAGCACCCGCTGTTCGACGTCGAGATGGGCCGAGGGCTCGTCCAGCAGGTAGAGGTCGGCGTCCTTCGAGAGGCAAGCCGCAATGGCCACCCGCTGGCGCTCCCCGCCCGAGAGGTCCGTCAGTTGTTGCTCCATCACCGCGTCCAGCTGGAGCGGGTCGGCGATCTCGGTCGTCCAGTAGGAGCTGCCGAAGTCGTCAGTGATCGAGGAGAGGAAGGCGTCGACCCGCATCGGCTGGTCGATCTCAATGTACTGGGGTTTGTAGGCGATATCGAGATCGCTGTCGACCTCGCCGCTGGTCGGTTCGAGCCGGCCGGCGAGCATCTTCGCGAACGTGGACTTCCCGATACCGTTGGGACCCACGACGCCCAACACCTCGCTCTCCCGGATGGTCCCCGCGTCGACGTCGAGAGAGAACTCGCCCTCGCCGTAGGACTTGGTGAGGTTGGGGTACTCGATAACCACGTCGCCAGTCGAGCCGGGCCGGGGGGCGTGTTCCTCGAACTCGATTTCGGTCTGGCGGATGCGCACGTTCTCGGTCTCCAGATAGCCCGAGAGATACTCGTTGACACCCTTCTTCGTCGACTTGGGCGAGGTAATGATACCGAACGCCCCGGAGGAACCGTAGGCGACGTTGATGTTGTCCGCCAGCAGGTCCAGGATGGCCAGATCGTGCTCGACGACGAGCATCGAGCGGTCGCCCTCCTCAGCGAGCTCTCGGATGAGGCGTGCGGCGGTCATCCGCTGGCCGATATCGAGGTAGGGCGTGATCTCATCGAGGAAGTAGAAGTCGGCATCCCGTGCCAGCGTCGCGACGAGCGCGACCCGCTGGAGCTCCCCACCCGAGAGATCCTCGATGTGGTTGTCGATCACCGGTCGGATGCCGGTACGGTCGATGAGGTCATCAAGCACCCCTCGTTCGTCGGTTTGGGAGAGCAGTTCCATAGCCGTCCCGTCGAACTGATCGGGGATACGGTCCACGTACTGGGGTTTGCGGGCGACGCTCAGGTCGCCGTCGCGCATCTGTTCGAGGTAGTTCTGTAAGGCCGTCCCGCGGTACTCGTCCAATATCTCCTCCCAGCCCGGCTCCGTGCCGTACTGGCCCAGATTCGGAGCCATCTCGTCGGCGAGGATGCGGACGGCAGTCGTCTTCCCGATCCCGTTCGGCCCCAGGATACCGGTGACTTGCCCTTCCTGGGGGGTCGGTAGTCCGTACAGTGCGAAGGCGTTCTCGCCGTAGCGGTGGACTGGCTCCTCGGTGAGTTCCTGTGGGAGGTTGATGATCTCGATGGCGTCGAACGGGCACTTGTTGACACAGATCCCACAGCTCTCGCCCAGACAGATCTCCTCGGAGATGCGGACCTGGTCGGGCTTGCCCTCGAACTCCTCGTCTTCCTCGTAGGTGTCGCTTCGCTCGGTGATACACTCTTTCCCGCTGCGGTTCGGCGGGCAGTAGTTCATACACTCGTAGTTACAGCGGTCGGGCTGGCACCGCTCCAGGTCTACCACTGCGATGGAGTCGTCGGCCATCTCAGGCCCCCGCTGTTAGCAGGACACCCCACGACACGAACCAAAGCGCGAACGTCATGAACGAGATATAGAGGTAGTCTTTCCCTGAGAAGTCATCATCCAGAATACCGATACCCCGTAACAGCGGAAGCTGGACGAGGATAGCGCCAAGGACGGCGACCAGCGCGATCCTGTCGGTCGCACCACTCGCGACGGCGTTCGAGACGAATGCCGCGCCGATGCCGGCGACCGCCGTTATCGTCGTGACAGTGAGCCCCCGCATATGGGCGCTTATTCCATCCGCCGATTCCGTAGCCATACCCACGGTTTTGCCACCCGTCATCAAAAGGGGCGCGGTTCCGGGACACAGCCGGGCCAAACCTCCGCGAGCGCCCGTCTGCCCAGACCACTCCTCAATCTTTATGCATCCGGCGACATTTGTAGGACCTAATGACCGAAACTGATGGCGAGGGCATCTCGGACCTCCCCCCCAGTGCGAAGCTTGTGTATAAAGTACTGGAGTACGACGGGCCACTGACACAGAAAGGCATCGTCGAAGAGTCGATGCTGTCGGCGCGGACGGTCCGCTATGCGCTCGAACGTCTCGACGAGGTCGGCGTGGTCGAGGAAGACGTATACTTCGCCGACGCACGGCAGAATCTCTACGAACTGAACGATGTGCCGGCCGAACAGGCCGATCCCGCCATCTCGGACTGACCCTTCTCGCCTGTCTGTACAGGCCGGAGTCGTTCGCTGCCGGCCGCTCGGTCACCTCTTGCAGAACGTTCCAAGCGACGGCGTAGCGACGCGCTGTCCCCTGCGAGCATCATGCCAGCTCCCCACACGAGCGACAGCGTGCTTGGCCAGCCGACGGGTCGTACGCCAGCGCGATCTCGGAACAGTGGCGACAGTAGCGGTCGCTCGTCATCGTTGGGGCCGCAGGTGCAGTCGATTCGACGGTGCGTGATTCGTTCACTGCCATGTCAATAC
>JAQCNK010000287.1 GCA_028275075.1 Haloarcula sp.
CGACCGTTTCGCGGAAGTTCCGCTCAGGTGCCTCTTCGAGTGCGCGAGAGACTGCGTTCTCAATTTCCTGGTCTGCCATTGTTCACCTCCGTAGTACGCCAAACGGCTTCTACGGGTCAGTGAAACAGGCGGATGCCTGTCTCGTCGGAGAAGAAGCCTATCGGAAACTTAAACCCGTCGAACCACCGGTCCGAGCGACTGTGAGACAGCCGTCGCTAGCGCGGTCGAGACAGTGGAGAAAACCACAGACGGCGCGCGAGACGCGATTACGCCGACGCTTCGGCCGCAAATCGGTCGTCGTACTCGCCCTCGTCGATGCGCTCTTTGAACTCTCGGGGATCGTTGTCTTCGATTGTGACACCGAGAGAGGTGCAGGTGCCGACGACCTCTTTCGCGGCGTTCTTGAGATCGTAGGCGAGCAGGTCGGACTGTTTCTGTTCCGCGATCTGCATGACTTGATCGACTGTGAGATTCGCAACGAACTCCGCGTGTGGTTCGCCGCTCCCGGTGCTGAAGCCGGCCTCGTCCTTGACGAGTTCGGCCGTCGGCGGGACACCGACTTCAATCGAGAAGCTCCCGTCGTCATCAAAGTCGACGGTGACGGGGACTTCCGTCCCGTCGAATGCCTCTGTCTGGTCGTTAATCTCCTGCACGACTGCCTGCACGTCCACGGGTGTCGGGCCCAGCTCGGGACCGAGGGGCGGGCCAGGGTTGGCCTGCCCGCCGGGGACGAGCACTTCGATAGTTCCAGCCATGTAGGACCCATCCCTCTCGGCGGTTTAAAGGATTGCGTTTCGGGGGGCGATGCGTCAGAGAGGCACACGGTACGTACTGTTGCAACCAGTGCTGTCGAGGCGAGTATCCCGTGTCAGGCGCGGTTTCCCCGGACGACCCGACGATGAAAAAGGTTTAGGCGAAGGTCACGCCGTTCATCGCGAGGAAGTCTCCAGCGTCTTTGATCTCAACGGGGGAACCGATGATACGGACCTGTTCGTCCTCGGAACGAACCGTGACGGTAAAGCGGGATTCAAGCTCGTCGCGGATCCCGTTGAGAGCACCAGCAGGTAACAAGATCTGTGTGCTGTCACGGAATCGGTCCGCGTTCACCATTACCGTTTGCTGCTGGCGGCGGTCGTATAGGTGTGTCGAAATCTTTGCATCAAATCCATGACAAGCCCGGCATTTTCAAGGTCCGGGCCACGCTCGGCGAGGGAAGAAAGCCTTATTCGGCGTGCGGGGCCGACATACACACAATGGGGCTCGAAGACGAGATTCAGGAACTCGAAGAGGAAATCGCCAGTACGCCCTACAACAAATCTACAGAGGCCCATATCGGCCGGCTGAAATCGAAACTCGCGGAAAAAAAAGAGAAGTTAGAACAGCAGTCGGGTTCGGGCGGGGGCGGTGGCTATGGTGTCGAGAAACACGGTGACGCGACCGTCGCGCTCGTCGGGTTCCCGAGCGTCGGGAAGTCGACGCTGCTGAACGCTCTGACGAACGCCGAATCCGAGACGGGTGCGTACGAGTTCACGACGCTGGATGTCTATCCCGGGATGCTCAAACACAAGGGCGCTAACATACAGATTCTCGATGTCCCGGGCCTTATCGAGGGAGCAGCCGGCGGTCGGGGCGGCGGCCAGGAGGTGCTGTCGGTGGTCCGGACCGCTGACCTCATCGTTTTCATGGTCTCCGTGTTCGATATCGACCAGTACGACCGCCTGAGCGAGGAGCTCTACCAGAACAAGATCCGCCTCGACGAAGAGCCTCCCCGGGTCAACATCCGGAAGAAAGGGAAAGACGGGCTCTCGATTAACAAGGCCGCTGACCTCGAACTGGAAGAGGAGACGATAAAAGGTGTGTTGCGCGAGCACAGCTACGTCAACGCTGATGTCACAATCGGCGAGTCCGTCGATATCGACCGACTCGTCGATGGCGTGATGGACAACCGCGTCTATCTGCCCTCCATCGTCGTGGTCAACAAGGCCGACCTCATCGAACCCGACTACCTTCCGACAGTCGAATCGGAGCTCGAAGAACGGGATATCGACCCCGACGACGCTATCTTCATCAGCGCCGAGAAGGAGAAAGGGCTGGACGTTCTCGTTGAGCGAATCTGGGAGGAACTCGGACTCATCCGTATCTACATGGACAAACCCGGCCGCGGCGTCGACCGGGAGGAACCGCTCATCCTGCGCAGGGGTGCCACCGTCGATGACGCCTGTGAGAAACTGGGCGGGAGCTTCGACGACCGGTTCCGCTTCGCGCGTGTCACCGGCCCGAGCGCGAAACACGACGAACAGCAGGTCGGCCGCGACCACGAACTGGCCGACGAGGACGTCCTGCGTATCATCGCCCGGCGGTAGGCGTACGGTATTGCACGTTCTGGCGGTCTCGGGCATACAGGCCCGACCCACGGCTTATTTACGCTGCAGGCCTCCCGTCCGGTATGGTCGCTGATTCGCGGCGTCGTCTCGTCGTCGTCGCGCTGCTGGGACTGCTCCCGTGGACAGTCCTCGTCATCGGGAGCGAACTGACACTGGTGTTTCCTGCCGGGTTGGTCAACACGAACCCGCTCCAGTTTCTCTCGATATACGACTTCTTCTTCAGATACACCCAGGGCTTGCCATCGTTCATCCAGTCGTGGCGCACCGGTGTCCTCCTCTATGTTCTCGCACTCGGGAGCGCGGCGTCGGGCGTCGTCTGGCGCGAGGACCCCCGTATCACAGCGCTGGCCCTCGTCGGGACGGCGCTCTCTCAGATCGGTGTTTTTCTCGGTTTCGACCGGCGACTGGGATACGTTGCCCTCCCGATTGGCACAGCCGTCATACTGGCAGCGGTCTGGTGGTACTACTGGCCGCTCGTGACCGCTGCTGGCACTGAAGATAGTGAAATCGACTGATACGACGTTCGGTACGCTTTTCGCCGTTCAGAGCGAGTGTACGTGTATGCTGACACTCGACCATACGATGATGCGCGTCGAAGACCTCGAAGCGTCGCTGGACTGGTACCAGAACTATCTGGACTACGAAGAGAAAAGCCGCTGGGAGGCTGACACGTTCACAAACGTCTTCCTCGGTCCCGAGGATGTCCACGATGAGGGCGCCCTCCTCGAACTGACGTACAACCATGATGGGCGCACGTACACGCATGGGGATGCCTGGGGACACATCGCCGTTCGGGTCGATGATGTCTACGACGCCTACGAGGAACTGCTGGACGCCGGTGTCGAGGACTACCGGGACCCGGACTCCTGTGGTGGCTCCTACGCGTTCGTCACGGATCCCGACGGCCACGAAATCGAGATCGTCGAGCGCGATCACGGCGCGAGGTGGAGTCTCGACCACACGATGTTGCGAGTCGAGGACGCCGACGCTGCCATCGGCTGGTACACCCGCAAACTGGACTACGAGATGTTCCGACGCTCAGAGCACTCCTCCTTCGCGCTCTACTTCCTCAAACCTCGTGGTGCCGCCGACGAGGCCATGTCGGTCGAACTGACCTACAACTACGACGGCCGCAGCTACGAACTGGGCGACGCGTGGGGCCACGTCGCGGTCAGTACCGACGACCTCCATGATACATGGGCGACCCTGATGGACCGCAACGCGGAGGACTACCGGGATCCCGAGAGCTGCGGGGA